>JAAUTT010000274.1 GCA_012031335.1 Bacteroidales bacterium
GAAGCACTGCTTCAATATTTTTAAATAGTATGTGAATAGTTTCCTGGGTTGAAATTTGAGAAGCCCGGCACATTTTTCATGAACCAGGCTTCCTTATATATTTTATTCCTTCACTAACTTTATATTAACTTTCTGTTTATTGTCAATTCCGGTAATCACAAGATTATAAACACCTGTGTTTAAAACGGAAATATTCACCGAAGAAGCACCATTTAATAGTTTTCTTTCAAGTATCAACTGCCCGGTGAGCGAATAAATTTTGAGATCATAACCAATCAAATCCGTATTATCCATTTTAAGATTTATAAAATTTTGTACAGGATTCGGGTAAACAGATATTTCGCCGGATTTTATTTCATTATTTAAACCAGTAGTCTTTTTTATGAATTCAATCTGAAAATCATAAGCTTTTTCTACTTTAACCGAATATGTATATTTATTCCCGTTAAATGTAAGCTTACTAAAATATCGACACCATTGCATGTTACACTTTTTAAGGTATAATCGTACTGTGGAGTTATCTCAAATATTAGATTTTCGCCATAATAAATTTGTTTGTTGGACGATACAGTGCCCATCCCTGTGAAAGCTGAACTTAAAGAAAACGTATCCGGAACGAAATCAATATTCAAGGTACCTGATTCCAGAATCTTATTAAGCATAAAGGTATAATTATTATCATTTTTCGCCAGATCCTTTAAAACATCAGTTTCGTTGTATTTCGCTGATAAAATATGATGACCCGTTCCGGGAGTTATTGTAAACTTAACTGTATCAAAATAGGTAATATCTTTTGAAACAGGAGTTACCAACCCTGTCCCCTTAGTTTCAGTGGATATATTAAAAACTTCAGGTTCAAAATTTACCTTAATAGTGTCATTACTGAATACATTTTTAAGTAAGTATTCGAAATAGTTGTCTTCACCTGTTATTTGTGGTAGAATATCAACCGATCCAAATTTCGCCATCGATGCCTTATAACCCTTTTCGGGGGTTATTTTTATCAGCACCTGATCCATGTAAGTAACAATGGTATCATTGGGAGTAATACTGCCTTTCCCTTTAACTATGCTTACTATAGTAAATGTATCGGGAGCAAACTTAGCCTTGATAATATGGTTTGACTGCACATTGCTAAAAGTATAGGATAAAGTTGAGTCGGCATAAATTCCGTCAATCCATAACGAATCTATCCTGCAACCTTTATTGGGGATAATGGAAAACTTTTTATTCTCGCCGGTGAATAAACTGGCTCTTTCGGGAAGAATTTTACCCTTGCTATCAGTTGTTGACTCAATTTTGTGATTGAAGTATTCGTAAGCGCCTATGTCTGTCCGGTTTCCGGCTATCCTTGGATTTCCGAAAAAATCGTAAGCTGGTAAAAATAATCCTGTTGTATCTGCTTTACCTGCATTAATAAGCAGTGATCCGGCTTTAGGTGCTAAACTGTCGTATAAACTGGTTCCCATAAATGGATTTGTGGTAAGTAAAATGTTTCCATCACCTTTGGATGAAATATCATTACCGGAAGCAGTATAGGAGTAGGATGAATTGTACCTGTCGTAAATATCGGTAACATTGTATGTGGTATGGTTTCCATAAACCAGACAGTTTATCAGTTTACTTTCGTAAGTTATGATACCACCAGCGTTTTGATTAGCATAGTTATTCGAAAAGCTACAGTTTGCAAATATGGATCCGCCAAAACTATAAGCTCCACCACCCGAATCACTTGCAGAATTATCTATGAATACACAGTTGTAAATTTTACTGTTGGTACTTACATAAATCCCTCCGCCATAGCGTGCAGAATTCTTGTAAAACATACAATTGTGTACCTCGAGTCGGCAAGAACTGAATACATTATAATAAATACCACCACCGGAATCGGCCTTCCCTCTCCGAAGTGTGAGGTTTTTTATAAAGACCGAAGGATAACTGTAATTGGCCCCTTCCATCTGAAAAATACGGCTGCTGTCACCTCCGTCGAGTATAATCCGGTGTTTACCTCCATCAATGGTTAAATTTATATTTCCCAATATTATTTCCCGGGGAACAGAAATTATATAATCATTATCAAAAGTGATTGTTCCTTTATCTTTAATATGTGCTACCGCCCCAAAATAAGCTATTTTCCGTATGTACATCCGAACTGTTATTTTTAACAACAATATTATCGTACAGGGTTTCGGCCGGTAATTCGTTGTAGCTGCTCTCAATGGCGCCGATATCAATTTTCCCGTTTATAATGCGGTAATTGTTATTCAAGTCTTTTGGAGGTAATTTGAGTCCTGTAGTATCTGGTGTTCCCGAATTGCTGCAAAAAGATTTGTTATGCAGATTAATTGTTCCAATTTCAAAAGGGCTTTCATAAAGTCTTACATTATTGCCTCCGTGTAAATTAACATCAGCAGCACAATAGGAGACTGTTCCGCCATTAATGATATTTACACCCGCACGGTTTGGAGTTTTATTTTCGAAAAAGAGGCAATTTCTGAAAGTAGCATTACCCTGCGAATAGATTGCTCCTCCTTCATAACCTGCTGTATTTTTAGTAAATGTACAATTTGTATAAAAATTCCCCAGGTTATAAATTCTCCA
Source organism: Bacteroidales bacterium (assembly GCA_012031335.1). The sequence continues at coordinate 2,602 of JAAUTT010000274.1, forward strand.
GGTATTGTAATCCGATTGAATTCCACCTCCATAAGTATTAGCGCTGTTACTTATAAATGCACAATTTATAACATAGACACCATCGGAGCCATTACCGGGAATAATAGTCATACCTCCGCCATTATCAGCCTTGTTGTTTTTAACTGTACAGCTTATGAGGTAAAGGTTCCCGCCTGTTTTAACATCAGCATAAATTCCTCCACCCTGATAACTTTTTCCCTTCTGAATAATAAGGTTTTTCAAATAAACAACAGAATTCGGTTTACCTATGTAAGTGAAAATCCTCGTATTATCCCCTCCATCCAGAATTATGGTATGTTCCTTTCCGTCAATTGTTATCTTTTTACCTGAGAGAATCATATCAGAGGTTACATTAATTGTAAAATTATCACTGAAAGTAATTGTACAAGTTGTATCTGCATGCGCTAATGCCCATAAAAGACTGTTTTCAATTTCAGCATCAAAACTGCTATTGGAGACAACAATTGTTTTATAAAGTTTTCGTGCGGGGGTGGTATTATAGTTGCTTTCATATGCCCCGATATCAATGGTATCTTTTAAAACTCTTAATGATCCGGAAATATCTGTAGCTGCCAATTTCAGATCTGTTAAATTTAGAGTTCCTGCGTTGGAACAATAGGAGCCCGAAACCAGTTGCCATCTGTCTGAACCACTTCCTCCTATAAAGGGATTTGAGTATAGAAGTACGTTATTTTCACCTTCCAAAACGGATTTTGAAGCTGAATTTTTAAAGGTACATTTGCCTGAGTAATCTTTGTCCTTTGATGCTTTGTTGTCATAAAACAGACAATTGATAAAATTACCCTCCGAACCAACATAAGCTCCTCCACCTGTATGGGCTGTGTTGTTGTGAAACGTTGAATTTATAATAGTCGCCTTGTCGGTAATATATATTCCTCCTCCATAGTTACTCGGAGCTTTGTTATTGTCGAATACACAATTTATAATATAGATATTGTTGTTTTTGCTGGTATTCCCTTTCAAACCTCCACCATTATCGTATTGGTAATATCCGTTCTGAATGATCAGGTTCCGTAAAACTACCGTATCATTTGCGGTTCCGGTGATATTAAAAATTCGTTTACTTCCTTTACCATCCAGAATAATCGTTTTGCCGGCACCATCAATAAAAATACTTTCGGAGATAGTTAGTTCCTTAACAATATCAATAGTGAAATTACTGCTGAAAGTTATCACACAGGCACTATCGGCATGCTCAATTGCCCAGGGAAGACTGTATGCCACCAAACGATCCGAACTATTACTGGTTACGGTTATATTTTTATAAATAGGCAGGTTATATTCATAAGCGCCAATATCAATTGTGCCTCCATTTACTCTTTTACGGCCTGCAATATCATAACTCAAAACAGTGATGCCTGCTGAGGTTCCCTTGTTTTCGCATGCCGATCCGGATAACAAACTCAGGCTGTCGTTTCCCAAATGCGTAAATGGGGTTACTGTTAATCCTATATTCTGGCTGGTCCCTACCAGTGAGTTACCACTTTCCAGGGCGCAATTTGTAAATGTGCTGCTATTTAGATAATTGGATATATTATCTTGTGCTCCGGCCGATTTGTTATTATATATTATGCAATTTGTATAGGAGCAATCATCCTCCGTATTAATTCCACCACCGTTACTGGCTACAGAGGTGGTGTTTTGAGTGATGGTGCAGTTGGTAAAGTTTGCAGAACCCGATGAGTAAATTCCTCCGCCATATTTTGCAGAGTTGCCGGCAATCACACAATTGATAAATGTTCCGCCTGTTGCGAATATACCTCCGCCTCCAAGGGTCGAAGTTGTTCCACTTACGGTGTTATTAAGAAAGAAACAGTTATGAAAAGTTCCTCCGTTTGTGCGGAGTGCTCCTCCCTGTCCATCATTTGTGGAAATAACCGCATTGTTTTTAAAGGTACAGTTCTGAACATTAAGCGTACCGGACATTACAAATGCATACATGCCTCCGCCCATAGCTGTGACTGATTCCGTTTTACCATTTTGAACAGTTAAATTTTTAATCTGGATGTTATCATAGGTGTAACAACTGATATTAAATACCCTGTCTTTTGAGTTTCCATTAATGGTAACTCCATTACCTCCATCAATGGTTATTTTACCTCCATTGATTCTCAATGTTGTGTCGAGATTTACTGTTGATACACTGAAAATTATTGTATCGCCTGTGCTGGCGTTGTTAATCCAGTAACGAAGCATTCCAACTGCAGGAGTTTTGGCATTGTCGGTCGACAGGGTTACAATTCTTTTGGTGGCGCTAAGTGATAATGCAAAAGATAACAGCAAGATAACGGATAAAAACTTTTTCATTGACGTTGGGTTTTGTGAAAAATCAGTATAACGGTTAATTGGTTAGAATATATTTTTAATGGTAGATTTTACGGAAGTAGATCGATTAAGTTTCGATCTGGTGGAATTGTACAATAAAACCCATTTGGTTTGACAGGCTATTTCGAAAGAAAGTTGCAAATTCCAATTATTACGGATGGGTCGAAAGTGCATTTTCGCAGTTAAAGAATTAAAGTATTCCTCTGGTCCGGTTATTAGAGATACTCCTGTAAAAAATTTGTACCAGGAATTTTTATTCCATAGTTTAGCCGCAAATATAAAAGAAAGAAAAGTGCATGGAATTTACCGAAATGCCGAAGTTTTAATTCATGAAGTGGAAAGATATACAAGTGAATATTTTAGTCAAAGCCTATCTTAGAAAAGTATTCCATGCAGGTTTTTATGTTAAAGTTACTGTTTTTTATCTGGTAATTTTATCCGGTAATTCTTTATGGGCTCAGGATCAAAGTTCGTATTCCGAATACCTTTATAACCATTTATACAATCAAAATCCTGCCGCAGCAGGATTCGACGGTTCAATAATATCGCAGCTTTCTGTTTCGAAAAAATGGATGGGTACCCGTGATTCTCCATCGGCACAGGTTCTTAGCACCAGTGTAAGGCTAGGAGAAGAAGAATTTTACGATGAGAAGATGCTGATAAGGAAAAGTTTTGTAAACCTGGCGCCACGGGTGGGCTTAGGACTTACTGTTATGAACAGGGAAGCAGGTCCTCTCCGGCAGACCGGATTGCTACTCGCTTATGCCTATCATATTTCTATTCGGGAAAGCCGTTTATCCCTGGGGATATCTGGTACCATAAGTCGGTATCACTTAAATACCAGTAAGTTTAATCCGGTAAACCCCGATGATAATGTTTTGTATGCAGACAACAACGCCATAATACCCGATTTTAATGCCGGAATACTATATTATAACCGGAGTTTTTTTGGAGGAATATCGGTTAACAGGCTTGTAAATTTTAGCAGAAAATTGAATCACCGGCAAGATGATCCGGATATTATAATTTGTGGAGGGTATAAATTTAAAACTGGTAGCTCTTTTAAACTTGAGCCTTCGGTTTTTATTCAGAAAATACAAGACCAGGATGTTATTTTTGATATAAACGGAAAATTATACTATAACGACCGGAACTGGCTTATACTTTCGTATCGCAATAACGGTGAGCTTACCGGAGTTATCGGTCTTACCGTAAAACCGGGTTTTCTGATTAATTATGGTTACACTTTGGGACTTTCAGGCTTTTCCAATTATAACTCAGGAAGTCATTCAATCTCCTTAAAAGTAAATGTTGAAACATTGATAAGAAACAGGAAATAAGATGAAATTGCCATTATTGATAAATACCAGGCGAAATGAGTAAATTCAAGCATCATGGCGTATTCCA
>JAAUTT010000275.1 GCA_012031335.1 Bacteroidales bacterium
ATCGCCCGAAGTGTCTCGATATTTTCAAATACCCGACACCAGGAAATGATACAGGAATTAAAAGTTGCAGGTATTCAATTCAATTAAGCGAAGAAGAAACATCGCTCATCTCGGAAAAGCTCTCGGGTAGCACCATAGTAGTTTCGGGTACATACAAAAGCCTGTCGCGCGACAGATGAAAACCTAATCGAAAACATGGAGGAAAAAATGCTTCGGGGGTATCAGCGAAAACAACATACCTGCTGGCAGGTGACAAACCCGGGCCTGATAAGGTGCAGAAAGCTAATAAGCTGGGCGTGAGAATTATTTCAGAGGACGATTTTTTGAAATTATTAGAATAATTTCTAAACTTTACACAAATTTTTTACAACGTGGAATTCGCTAAAAATCTTCAACGCAGAGCCGGTAAATATTTTCTCTCGAAACGACTGAAGCAATTTAACCGTATACGTCAGATGCATACGCTAAAAACTGCCCAAACAGCAGGCATTATTGTAACACCTACCGATCAGGACAGCTTCGAGCAAATTAAAAAATTCCTTAACTATCTCAACAACCTGGGTGTTAAGGTGTTTATTCTTGGCTTTGTTGACGATAAAAAAATACCTGATAATTTCCTTTTCTGGAAAGGAATTAACCTCTTTTCGCGTAACGACCTTAACTGGGCTGGCATACCCGAATCTACCACCGTTAACGACTTTATCGATCAACCTTTCGATATGCTCATTGACTTAAGCCTTCCCGATCATTTTCCGGTTCAATATATTTCGACACTTTCAAAGTCGTACTTTAAAGTTGGTCGTCTCGACAGCAACATTCACCAATGTTACGATCTCATGTTCGAGTTAAAGGACGAGTCGTCGCTGAACGACTACATCGAAAACCTCACTCATTACCTGAATTTGCTGAGCAACCAAATTAGTTCGAAATAATTTGGCAGAAAGAAAATTTAATTATTTTTACCTGCTGAAAAACATATTTTTATTAAACCATGGCGGACGCGAGATTTACGGGGACCGGAGTTGCAATTGTAACACCTTTTAACATTGATTATAGTGTGGATTTCCCTTCCCTTGAGAAGATTACAGATTACTGTATAACCAACGGGGTAAGCTACATTGTTGTATTGGGAACTACAGGAGAATCGGCCACACTCACAAAAGAAGAAAAAAAGGAAGTTGTTAAAACAGTAGTTAAAGCTTCTGCCGGACGTGTTCCCATTGTTATTGGCATTGGAGGAAACTTCACCCAGGAAGTAGTCGAAACCATCAAAAACGCCGACTTTCAAGGAATCGAAGCAATTCTTTCCGTGTCGCCCTATTACAACAAACCCAATCAAAACGGGCTATACGAGCATTATAAGGTCATTGCACAGGTAAGTCCGCTTCCGATAATTCTTTATAATGTTCCGGGGCGTACGGGTATGAATATGACAGCTCACACTGTTGTAAAACTGGCCCATGATTTCAAAAATATTATTGCCGTTAAAGAAGCAAGTGGTAATCTTGTTCAGGTAATGGAAATTCTCCGTGACAAACCAGCCGATTTTTCTGTTATTTCGGGAGATGATGCATTAACACTCCCCATGATTTCGGTTGGTGCAACTGGTGTTATATCTGTAATTGCCAACTCACACCCCAAAGAATTTTCCATTATGGTTGACGAAGCTATTGGAGGGAATTATCAACTGGCACGAAAAATTCACCTGAGTTTAATCGAAACCATCAACCTCTTATTTGTGGATGGTAGTCCCGGTGGCGTAAAAGCAATCCTGGAAATGAGAAAACTTTGCCAAAATGTTGTACGGTTACCATTGATGCCCGTTTCGGATAATATTTACAAAAAAATAAAGGAAGAAGTGTTTCAGGCAAAGTAATTCTTACATTCTGCTTGTTCTTTTTAGTAAATAGTACTTATGAAAGATACCTGGACAAAAGCTTTTGAACCTCTGCTGAAATTATACGAAAACCGGAAACATCCTCTGGATTATCAAAACCGATATCAGTTATTGGTTATGGTTATTCTTTCAGCCCGCGATACGGATAAACATATCAATAACCTGGCTCCCACATTCTTTGAGGCTTATCCTACACTTCAATCATTATCAAAAGCGGCTCCCGCTGACCTGCATCCATACATCAGTAAAGTTTCGGGCTTTAATAAAAAAATCAATTGGCTTATTGAAATTGCCACTGAACTAGGTGAGGACAACAATATACCCTGGACTATACATGAATTAACGAAATTACCGGGTATCGGAAGAAAAACGGCTAATGTTATCATCCGCGAATCGGGCGGCGTAGCCGAAGGCGTGATAGTTGATTACATGTGGTACGTGTAGCTCCCCGCATAGGAGTGGCTGTTGGTAGCAATCCCGAAAAAATTGAAAAACAGCTCATGGATGCTATTCCTGATAAACAGCACTGGAATAATTTGGGAATGGGTATTTCCTTTCTTGGCCGGGATATATGCAGACCTAAAAATCCAAAATGTCCGGAATGTGTTACGAATGCTTTTTGTCAGTATTACGGGCAGATAAGAATTGGGAAAACACCTGAAGCGGTAAAAACACCTTTGAAGGAACCGAAAAGAAATTTCTAAAAATCTGTTTTACATGGCTGATTACAGCCAGAATATTTATTTTATTACCATATCGTCGATCACCGATTCCCCTACCCTGTCGTTTACAGCCTTAACCATTGCCGAACGCATCATATTTAGCTCGGCACGCACAATCGAGGATGTTAAACGTATAAACATTACCCGGCGGTGAATTGTAACGTTTCCCAAATGCCGCGCTACTGTTTTACCCATCATTTCTTTCCATACCCTGATAGCTTCCACTTCTTTGAGCTTCTGCTTTATCTGCAGTTGATCAAGTATCAGATCCACCACATCTTTGATATTCTGGGTATTCGATCTTTTCATAATTTAATTTTTCACCTCCGAAACGCCCAGCGAAGATATCTCAAAATCCGGAATTCGCTGGCAACTTCCTGCATTAACTGTGAAATATTATTGCGGTCTGTATCCGTAATAAAAATCTGGCCAAAAGTTTGCCCCGACACCAGTTTTATCAACTGCATCACACGCACTGCATCGAACTTGTCAAAAATATCATCGAGTAAAAGGATAGGCTGTTTATCGGTTTTCCTTCGTATCAGACTTAGCTCGGCAAGCTTGAGCGATACAAGCAATGTTTTTGCGGCCCTGGGAACCTACCCTTTTCATAGGATAACCATTTTGTGTAAAAATCAGGTCATCCTTATGAATACCAGTAGAGGTATATTCAAGTGCCAGATCTTTCTGAACTGTTTGTTTCAGCAGTGTATCCAGCGGAGCATTTTCGAGCTGCGATTCATATAAAAGCTGCACATCTTCAGCTCCATTGGATATATGCTGATAAAATTCCAGGAAAAGTCCGGTAAGTTCTTCAATAAAAGTTTTCCTTCCCTTAAAAATAGTTTCACCATACAGGGTTAACTGACTGTCCCAAACTTCAAGCATATCCATATCGGTTTTACCCGAACGGGCAAATTCCTTCAGAAGACTGTTTCGCTGGGCAAGCGCCTTGTTGTAGCGGATAAGAGCATCGAGATAATGCTTATCGTATTGCGATATGGCACTATCGATAAATTTACGGCGATCGTCGCTACCTCCGTAAACCAGTTCGGCATCGGAGGGAGATGCTATGATAAGCGGAATTAATCCGATATGTTCCGAAAGCTTATCGTAGCTTTTCTTATTTCGTTTCATCACCTTTTTGCCCGGTTTTAAACCCGCAACTAATATTTTCGGGTAATTCGTCGAATTCAAATTGACCTTGTATCAGAAAAAAATCGTCTCCATGCCTGATGTTTAAGGAATCGGTTGCTGTGAAATAACTTTTGCAAAGGGCAAGATAATGAATGGCATCGAGTAGATTAGTCTTTCCGGAACCATTGGCTCCAACAAAACAATTTATCTTGGAACTCAAATTTAACTCAAGTTCCATATAACTTTTAAAATTGATCAACTGAAGTGATTGCAGGGAAATATTCATAAAACGATGCTTGCCTGCAAAATAGAGAATAAACTATTCGTATCTAAATAAAGATGCTAACAATTAACCAGCTGACTTAAGATCAGATTTTCAAGAGCTGGTACAATCCTTTAAGGAATTTAAATTACAGGTACAACCTTTGAAACAGGAGGTCTTTTGGTGGATGCTGATGCCTATTTTAAATCATATACCGGAATTCAGGAATACATTTTTATGAATCCCCTGGAAGTTTCGCATGTGTCGGCTAAGCTTATCCCGGTATTCAAAAAAGCAGAAAGCATGCCCCAACCATAATTCAGCTATTATAAAATCGGTAAAGGAAAGTTGTATGGCATTCATCTAATATTGAGATATAAAGCTCAAAATTACACTGGGTGGATATCGTATTCAATCAGCCGAAGTTTGTATAGTTTCGATGAAATTAAAGGTAAGATACCCTAAACAGGCTAAAAAAAAGAAGTTAACCGAAATTCAGTTAACTTCTTTTATATCATTCTGGCAATTGAATTTGCCAGTTACTTTATGTCTATAACATTAAGGTTTAATTATCCATTCCAACTCCATGGCAGTTTTTATATTTCTTACCACTTCCGCATGGACATGGATCGTTCCTGCCCACCTTTTTCTCAACCCTAACAGGTTGTACCTTCTGTGGTTCACGGTGTCCTTCGGCTTGCGGACTTCTGCTATCGGGGTCCTGATGTTTCGTTTCCATGCGACTTAAATCCAGACGCTTCGGAGGCTGGGCTCTTTGCACCTGGCTGGGATCCTGACTGGGAATTCGTCCCTTCATCAGGATAGAGGTTATCTCACGGTTAATACGATCCATCATCTGTTTAAAAAGCTCAAACGACTCGAACTTATAAATCAAAAGCGGATCCTTCTGCTCATAGGTCGCATTTTGTACCGACTGTTTCAGGTCGTCGAGTTCGCGTAGATGTTCTTTCCAGGCATCGTCGATAGAAAGCAGAATAGCCGATTTTTCAAACGAGCGTGTCAGTTCCCGGCCTTGTGTTTCGTAGGATTTTTTAAGGTTGGTTACAATATGGTAAATCTTTATACCATCTGTAATTGGCACCACAATATTTTCGTATATAGCCGATTGCTTAAGATATACATCGCTAATTACCGGGTAAGCCTGCCCGGCTATCACATCGGTTTTGCGTTTATAAGCATCAAGCGCTATTTGATAAACAGCTTCGGTAATCTTTTTCTTATCTCCCTTCTGGAATGTTTCTTCATCAACCGGCGATTCAACTGCCAATACCTTTATAAGATCCAGATTGAAAGCATCATAATCCTGTGCTGCAACCTGTTCTTCAACAATTGACTCAATTACGTCGTAAATCATGTTGGAAATATCAACATTGATACGTTCGCCATAGAGAGCATGCTTACGTTTGGTATAAATTACTTCGCGCTGGGAGTTCATTACGTCGTCGTATTCGAGCAAACGTTTACGAATTCCAAAGTTGTTTTCTTCAACTTTTTTCTGGGCACGTTCAATAGAACGCGAAATCATGGAGTGTTTAATCACTTCATTTTCCTTCCAGCCCATACGGTCCATAATACCTGCAATTCTGTCGGACCCGAACAAACGCATCAGGTCGTCTTCGAGCGAAACAAAGAATTGCGACGAACCGGGGTCTCCCTGGCGACCGGCACGACCACGTAACTGGCGGTCGACACGCCGGCTTTCGTGCCTTTCGGTACCTATAATGGCCAAACCACCTGCCTTCCGCACTCCTTCGGTCAATTTGATGTCGGTACCACGACCTGCCATGTTTGTTGCAATCGTTACCGTGCCTTCGTGACCGGCTTCAGCAACAATATCAGCCTCACGTTGGTGAAGCTTGGCATTCAGCACATTATGCCTGATACCTCTCAACTTGAGCATGCGGCTGAGTAATTCCGATACCTCAACCGAAGTTGTTCCTACAAGCACAGGACGGTCTTTTGCAACCAGGGCTGTTATTTCATCGATTACAGCGTTATATTTTTCGCGTTTGGTTTTATAAACGAGATCTTCCTGGTCGTCGCGGGTTACCTTTCTGTTTGTTGGAATAACTACAACATCAAGTTTATAGATTGACCAGAATTCTCCTGCTTCTGTTTCGGCAGTACCGGTCATACCTGCTAACTTGTGATACATCCTGAAGTAATTCTGCAGGGTTACGGTTGCAAATGTTGCGTGGCAGCTTCCACTTTCACCCTTTCCTTGGCTTCAATGGCCTGGTGCAATCCGTCGGAATACCGGCGTCCTTCAGGATACGACCAGTTTGTTCATCAACAATCTTCACTTTGTTATCCATAACC
>JAAUTT010000276.1 GCA_012031335.1 Bacteroidales bacterium
TCCTGATATCGACACCAAAATATTTCCTGTACCATTTCCACGCCGCATGCATATCGGAAACACCGATTCCAACCTGTTGAATTCCACTGATAATTACCTTTCCCATCACATCAAATTTTGCTGACTATTTATTATAAATTTACGACGGCTTTACTTTAGAAACAAGCTTATAATACATCCAAGGTAAAATCTTTTAAAATACACCATAAGCATTTCTTTTCCTGCTATATATACAAATTTTTTTCCTTTTTTTCTGCCGCCCTGATAATTCTCTCTGCACATTGTTCAGGAGAAATCCCCTTGCTAATATCGTGATCCATAACCCCGTGTGGTTTCCCGGTTTCGGTAACGGCATTGAGACTAACATTGGTGTTTACCCTTCCGGGGCAAACAATGGTAACATCAATTCCCTTTTCATGAAGTTCGGCCCAGAGAGTTTCGTAGAAACCATGAAGTGCGTGCTTGGCAGCTGCATAGGCCGATCGCAGCGGAAAACCAAAAACACCGGTAATACTGCTGATTACAATAAAATGACCATATCCCGATTTAACCATGGCAGGCAATACCTTTTTGGCCAATATGATTCCACTGAAAAAATCGGTTTCCATCACTTTACGATCAATTTCAACAGGTGTGTCTAAAACAAACGACCGTTGACTTATTCCGCCATTATTAACCAGAACATCCACCTTTCCGAACCTTGTCATAACATCATTGGCAGCTTTCTCTACCGCAGTTGGATCAGCCAGATCAAATGGCACAACAAAAGCTTCGCTGCCGCATTTGCCGATTTCGGCTGCTACTGATTCAAGTTCAGCTTGCCGTCGGGCTGATAAAACAATTCGGGTATTCTGTTGCGCAAAAGCAAGAGCCAATGCTTTGCCAATACCCGATGTAGCACCGGTAATCCATATAGTTTTGCCCGAAAAATCAGTTTTCATGCCGCCCGGTTGTTAAGTTAAGCCATTGGATTATATCCTTATAAAGCTTGTCTGCCAGTAAAAACTTTGAATCTCCCTTTCTTTTTAACAGCAGAAAATTTGCTTTAACCCTGATTTTTTTAAGTGAATCCCAGTAATCGTACGACATTACTCCCAGCACCGGCATGGTGATCACCAATATAACTTTGATAATAATACTTACTGGGAAGGCAAGAAAAATCAGGTACCAGATCAGATAAGCCAGAAAGCTTAATACAAAACGCATAGAGCTTACAAATTGTTTATCTTTCACCTTATTGGAATAATATTCGGATACAGCAAAAGGTATTGCATGGAAGAGTGCAGCACAAATAAATACTGGTGCAAATACCATATAACGTCCGAAATCCGAAAGCCATGACTCCATATTTCGGGGTGATTTCCAGGAAAACACCCATGGTTTTAAGCCCAACTGCGAAGATAAAAGATTTAGCTGATCCATTTTCTCTTTCATGGTGATGAGTTGCACCGGATTGGTCTTGGCAGTATCGGTTAAAATATCAGTAAGTTTCTTTTCAAGCAGAAATTTCCCATAATGATTGGTCCATTGTACCCGGTGATGGTGCGAATAAAGTTCCTTTGCATCGTAGATGGTGTCGTAGTATTCGTCGGAGTCGATGTGAATCATTACTTTTTTTAACTCATCTCCAATACGGTTCCGAATTGACTGCAATCCTTTTGCCGGATTCGCCCGGTATTCCTCCAGGTAATCGCGAACGTTAACAGGCTCCCCGTAAATCACCAGCATATTACTTCTGAAATTCTGGTAGTGAGTAAAGTCGAGACCTACAGGAATTATTTTTATGGACTGCTCCTTTTCAAGTAGTTCCTGAGACTGTATTGCCAGTCGCGCAACACCTTTCTTCAGGGGCCGGAGCCGGCGTTGTTCTCCATGGTTTCCCTCCGGCATAATACCAACGGCACCACGGTGTTTTAGTACCTGAAATGCATACTCAAAACTACTGTCGTTATTGGACAGGGACTCTATGCCATCGCGGATACGGTAAACTGGAATTATTTTTAAGGAAGTCAGTATCTTTTTTAAGGTATCCTTTTTAAAAATATCCGCTCTGGCCATAAATACCGGCTGTTTATCCAGGGTATAAATGATGGCGAGCGCATCCATCAGGGCATTTTGATGATTTGGCGTGAAAATTACAGGATCGTCAACCGGAACATTCCCGGCATTTTCAATATGTATCTCTTCATAATACAATGAATGATAAAACGAAGTGATTTTCTTCAGTATAGCATAGAACCTGGAAAAACGGCAAAAATGATCGGAATTCATTTTTCTTGATATTAAAGCTTAGGTTTTTATATTTTTTGAGATGCTGTTTTAAATTTACGGGAGTAATAAAAAGCAAGTGCCATGCCTGCCAATATATGCCAAATCCCCCACCAGGCAGCAATAAAGGCCATTCCTCCAAGGCCGTTGAACAGGGCAGGATTAAAAATTAATACAAGAGCCAGTCCCGAATTGTGGATACCCGATTCGATACCTATTGTTTTAATGTCGTTCGCCGGAAGCTTCATGGCTGTTGCAGAGAAATGACCTGTAAGAAAGGCAAGACCATTCTGAATCAAAACGATCAGAATAATCAGGTGAATATATTTTAAAAAATAGCTAAAATTAGCTGCTAGTGCCGCAAAAACAAAAATAGCAAAGACAATAAGAGAAAATATCTTCATGGGTTTATGAAGCTTCAGTGCCAGCGCAGGGAATTTCCAGGTAAATAATATCCCCACGACCAGTGGAATTCCAAGAAGAATAAACACTGTTTTTATCATTCAAAAGCATCAATACTGATAGGAACCAGCAGGTGCGACGCTTCGGTATATAAACTTCCGTACAGGGCAAAATTAAGAGGTGTCATAAAAACGGCCACCATCGTTGAAACTGCAGTAAGCGTTACAGATAACTCAACATTTCCTTTTGCCATCAGGGAGAGAAAATTGGAAATATTTCCACCCGGACAGGCAGCTACCAATATCATTCCTAAGGCAATAGCAGGTGTAGGTTTAAGAACCAGAACCAGAAGAAATGTTACAGCAGGAACAAGGATATGCTGTGCAACAAAACCAGTAATAACCGACCTTGGATTGGTAAGTATAATGCGAAAATTACCCGGTTTTATTTCCAGGGCAACACCAAACATAATAAGTGCAAGAATAATGTTTAAAAAGAAAAATCCGTCCTGACTGAAATTCAACCTGATATCATCCAACACCTTAAGAGACTCTGCCATAAATTCAATGAAATTGAATAGAATTTACAAAAAATTCCAAAAATAAAATCGCTAAGTTATAAAAAATGTATTACGGGAATCGGGTTACAGGCAGTTATTGAACTATTTAAAACAACTAACCTTATTTAAAAGCATGGATGATTATACACCTGATATTAAAATACAACCGGAACAACATTTTCAAAAAATAATTATCAATTTCGGGAAAACGACTCTCTTAAACTATAACAATAACCAACCTTAAGAGGGGTTCACTAACCCTTTCCATACCCTTTATAAACGCTATATAGATCAAATAAAAGAATTAAAGGTTTTTAAATGATCAAATATATTCGCATTTAAAGTTATAGAATCAGGCATTTATTAATACAGAAAGAAACCGGAGTACCAAATGTTTAAAGGGATATTAAACTAGATTGCCGGACACCCCGCCGCATCGGATAATCCTTTCTTTATGCAATAAGCTTTAAACAATTTTACCCTCCGGGTTTAGTGCGAAATTCTATTTCATTCACCATATATTACTTCAAAGAAAAATCGAATTAGTTTATGATTGCCTATGCTCACCCCTCATCCCCTGAAAGGGAAGCTCCAATGGCACGGTGAGTTGGAGTTCTCCACTTTAGGGGAGCCAGAGGGGTGCGCGAAGGGTATGCGGAATTTTTCAAAAGAAACTATATACATATTCATTATTAAAATCCGGTTGGACATTCCTTCTTTTTCATTAACCCTTAAAATAAGAAAGACCTTAAAAAAGATGATGATGATTACCAGAACAGGTGACCGTTGTTATTTACCGGGCTAATCCCAATCAATTCAGGCTACCGGTGATTAAATATCACCAAAAAAAATCCGCCATTTAATCCACTGACATGTTGAAATTTACAAATCCATTTTATAAAATGCCAATTTGGCTATGTAACCAGAATTTATTTTCCCCGTAACCTATCCTGAAATCATAAAAACAAAAAACAAAATGAGAAAGTATATTCTGACAGTAATTTTAGCCTCTGTTTTTGGTATCAGCGCCTATTGTCAGTCAAGTGCGACAAAATACCAGGCTTTATTTATGTACAATTTCACAAGGTATATCGAATGGCCTTCTTCTTCCTCAGCAGGGGAATTTGTTATCGGAGTTTTGGGTAACGGATCTATAACTTCCGATTTAACCGAATTAACCACAGGTAAATTTGTAGGCAGTCAAAAAATAACAGTGAAACAATTTGCCAATATAAGCGATATTTCAAACTGTCACCTGCTTTTTGTAAACCGTTCTTTTATCAACCAGTTTGGCGATATCCTAACTAAGTTCAGCGGTAAGAACACGTTGATGGTAACGGATAAGCCCGGTATGGTTGAAAAAGGCGCAGGAATCAACTTCGTTATCGACGATGGCAAACAACGATTTGAGGTTAATAGAAATGCAATTGAAAAAAGTGGTCTTAAAATCAGTAGTAAGCTACTCGACATGGCAGTAGCTGCTAATTAATCAACAACACCTATCATGAGCCGGGGCCAAAAAGCTTCGGCTTTTTTTTATTTAATAATTTGCCATATTGAACAATTCCATAAATTTACCTGTTTAAATTTCCTATCCATAATACCTGAAACTAATTATTAATAAACGTTATACTTACATTATTTTCATCATGAATTTTACTATTACCAGCATTAAACCAAAACATCTTTTTGCTTTTATCATTAGTTTACTTATAAATGCAAATGCCATTTCTCAATTTGCCGAACCGGAAAAAAAACTTCGCGATGCACGAAAGGATACCATAAATGGATGGCAGGCCGGAGCAGTGGTCATGCTTAATTTTGGTCAGACTTCACTTACCAATTGGGCATCAGGGGGTGAAAATTCCATTTCAGGTAACAGTTTTTTCAATTTATTTGCCAATTACAGAAAAAAACACGCTCACCTGGGATAACACCATAGATTTGGCAGGTGGATATTTAAGACAAGGTACGCAAAACAGAAAAACTGATGATAAAATAGATTTTTCAACCAAAATTGGGATGGCAGCTTCTAAAAACTGGTATTACTCCGGTTTACTTAACTTCCGTTCACAATTTCTTCCCGGATACAATTACCCCAACGATTCGGTGAAGATCTCCGACTTTCTTTCTCCCGCATACATCGTAACGGCTTTCGGGATGGATTACAAACCGGGAAAGTCACTAACCGCTTTTGTGGCTCCTCTTACAGGTAAAATAACCATTGTTGGCATCCAGGAACTTGCTGATAAAGGAAGCTTTGGGGTTGAACCAGCTGAATATGAAAATGGGGTAAAAATAAAGGATGGTAAAAGGTTTAGGCAGGAATTCGGGGGTTATTTAAAGGTTGGATTTCAGAAGGACATAATGAAAAATGTAAACCTCAGCACCAAAATCGATGCATTCTCCAATTACATTAAAATCCGCAGAACATAGATATCAACTGGCAGGTGCTGATTTCCATGAAGGTGAATAAATATATCAGCGCCTCACTTTCTACTCAACTGCTTTACGACGACGATATCACCTATAAAAGTAAAGTTGGAGGTATAGAAATTGAAAAAGGGCCAAAAATCCAGTTCAAAGAAATTTTGGGTGTGGGCTTCTCCTATAAAATTTTCAACAAACGGTAAAAAATGAAAATCATTCATAACCCCAGTTATTACCAGTATAAACCTAAAACGAAACTAACATGTCAGTATTGAAAGAATTTAAGGTATTTGCCATGCGCGGCAATGTAATAGACCTTGCCATTGGTATTGTTATTGGCGCGGCCTTTGGCAAAATAGTATCATCATTGGTTGCCGACGTTATCATGCCACCGCTTGGCCTTCTGATTGGAGGAGTTAATTTCACCGAACTGAAGATTGTGATGAAAGCTGCCGTTGGAGAAACCCCGGCAGTAACCTTGAATTACGGCAATTTTTTGCAGGTAATATTCGATTTTATGATTGTGGCTTTTGCTATTTTTTTATTAATAAAAGGCCTTAACCGCTTTAAGAGGAAAGAAGAAGCCAAACCTGCCATTCCTGCCGCACCTTCTAATGAAGAAAAACTGCTCACAGAAATACGCGACCTGTTGAAAAAATAAAATACAAAAAGAAGGCCTCCAAAATGAAGGCCT
>JAAUTT010000277.1 GCA_012031335.1 Bacteroidales bacterium
TAAAATATTGCCCTCCATATCGAGCACAAAAAAGAAAATCATCAATAGTATTGAAGAATGTTTCATAGTTGAGCCTTGTTTGCTTCAATGTTTCCTCAGCCTCTTTTTGCACCGTTATATCAACAAAGCTTTCGAGCAGTTTTTCTTTCCCGCCCAGTTGTATCTTCTTTACAGTCTTCAGAACCGGAAGTGGCGAATTATCGTTCCGTATTAATATTCTTTCCGAGTTATCTATCACCTGGCCTAAATCGCATACCGGGCAACAGTTCACCTGGGCTGGACACATGTATTGATGGCAGGTTTTTCCGATGATATCTTCCTTTGGTCGATTAACAAGATCGGCAGCAAAAGAATTAACACTTTCGATGATCCTGGTTTTAGGATCGATAATTATAATCCCAACAGCAATATTTTCAAGTAAAATTCTTTGCAAACTTTCGTTGCGGATAAGTGTTTTGTGGGTTACAGTATTAAATAACGAAAGCGACAAAACAAATATCAAAACACTGATAATTGTACCACTTAAAAAAACAATCACCACTTTACCATGCAAAAACAACGATTTAGCGGGTAATTGCGAAAAAATTAATGTCCATCTTTTTCCATTAAAGTCGATTTTATACGAAACATTCCTGATTTTTCCTTTACTGCTTAAAAGAGAATCGGTGGATTGAGAATCGTACAATAAGGATTGTTGTGAAACGTGATCGTTATCATAAACCTGTAAACGAATCCGGTCGCTGTTAATAATATCCCAACGACTAAGGATACCCTGCATCAAATCGTTCATACGATATGGGCTGTAAACCCAACCTTTTATGCTTTTTGTCTCCCGGCTACATTGTTTATTGGCATTCGCTTTATATAAACCGGCACATACATCAATACGCCGGCCTGGACATCCTTATCGGTCTCCTGCACTAAAATTACCTTACCTGAAAGAGCCACCATATTGTAGTCGCGCGCCAATTCCATAGCTTTTCGACGAATTGGTTCAGAAAACATATCGTATCCGAAAGCTCTGAGATTACGACCGGTAAATGGCTCAAGGTAAATTATGGATGTATAAATTTCTCTTGAAAATTCAGGTTTAATCGAATAATCGGAATAGCCTTCGGATCTGATTTTTTCGATATGTTGCTCAAGATTGTTTTGTGAATGACATGAGAAAACCAAGACCCTGAACTCCAGGTAGATTTTTTGAAATAAGTGAATTATCATAAAAGTCTTTCCACTGCGATCGCGAAATGGAATCGCTCGAAGCAAATAAAGCAGCTCCGCATCTTAATACAAGCGCATAGGCATCCAGTCGGGCCGAAATTTTAGTTTTTATTTCAACACATGCTTCCTGCAAATTATGGTAAGCCTCTTTCTCGGCATTTTTTTTTGTATAAAGCGTGAAAATGATAGTCAAAAAAATGAACAGGATTGATATTGCAGTGGCCTTCCATATATTGGGGAGTCCGTTATTAAATAAGGAATGTGGTAGTTTCATCAGCTTTGAATATCATTATTGCGGATCCTGTATAGCCATTTTTATCTGCTTTTATTTTTTCTTACAATGGCTGCACCCTTTATTAAATTTAGTAAAAATTAAATTTAGAATCCTGGTTGTATGAGGAAAAAGAGATCAAATTCCGAAAGAATTTGCCAGATGTGTTAATGCTGCAAGCTGGATAAAATAATTTATTGAATTAGGCTTTTAAAGAATAGTGTATTTACCGTCGTCAGACCACAGACGTCAGACCATAGCCAACAGCCGACAAAAAACTTCTAATTAGCCACTAATGCACGAATTACGCCTTAGTTTATTTCGTTGATGTCACAATCATTTCTTTCCTCTGAATTGTATTAACTATTACATTCCAAAGTTTTCTTTTTTAGCAGAAATGGTTTATTTTTCTATTTCAATGATTCGTTGCTTTTTTAATCAATAAAATCAGCTTTTAACAAAATTGAAACGGAAGGACTCCTATGGTAAATGCATCAGAATTCAATACTTTATTAAAAAATCCGGAGGTTCAAAAGTTTAACTATACTATAAAAACAAAAGCGACACTCATTTGCATGAATGCCGCTTTTAAATGTTTTATTCGCTTATAAATTAATTTCTAAGGAGCTCATGAAACATTTAAGCCATAAAAAACCCCCGTATTGTAAGACGAGGGCGGCTTAAATGTTTTCACAACGGAATAATCCTTATTGTGATTTGCTTTAGATTGTAGAACAAATATATAATTTTTTCATACATATAAACAACATTAGCTAACGCGAAAATGAAAAGAATTTTAGGATTGGATTTAGGAGTAACCTCTATTGGTTGGGCATTAATTAAAGAATCCCCGGAAGAAAATAAAGATAAGCAGGAAATAATATCAATGGGATGCCGAATCATTCCATTATCAGTTGATGATAAAAATGAATTTTCAGCAGGAAATGCTATCTCTAAAAATCAAAAAAAGAACTAAATATCGCACCCAAAGGAAAGGATATGATCGATATCAATTGCGACGAAAGTATTTAGTTAACGCATTATCAAGATCCAATATATTACCAAATGAATCGTTAAAAGGTCTGGATAAACTAAGTTTATGGGGTTTAAGAAGCAATGCGGCAAAACAGAAAATTTTACTTGAGGAATTAGGAAGAGTGTTTTTGCATCTTAACCAGAAACGAGGGTATAAAAGTAGCCGAAGTGATGCAAACCTTGACAAAAAAGATACAGAATACGTGCAACTCGTTAAGAGTCGGCATCAAAAAATATTAGAGCTTGGTTTAACCATAGGCCAGTATTTCTATCAACAACTTAAAGAAGATGACACATATAGGATTAAGGAACAGATATTTCCCCGTGAAGCTTACATAGATGAATTTGATGCAATTATTACTGAACAAAAAAAGCATTACCCTTGATGTCCTAACTGATAACTTTATTCATGAACTTAGAAATGAGATAATTTATTACCAGCGTCAGCTTAAATCTCAAAAGAGTTTGGTATCGGTTTGTGATTTTGAAGGGTTTTGGAAAAAAGATGGAAGTAAAGAAATATTTGTAGGCCCAAGAGTGGCGCCGCGAAGCTCTCCTTTATTTCAAATGTGCAAAATTTGGGAAACGAATAATAATATCGCTTTAAAAGAATAAGAAAGGTCAGCCCATTATAAATTCCATTAGAGAAAAAGCAGGAACTCTTTACATTCTTAGACAATAATGAGTTTTTGAGCTATGCCGAACTGTTAAAAATACTTGGGCTCAAAAAAGATGAGGTTTATGGAAACAAACAGCTAACCAAGGGCCTTAAAGGAAATACTACCCAAACCAAAATAGCCAAATGTTTTACCAATCGTGAACACTACAAGGATCTTATAATTTTTAATCCTTCGATTGAGACACATAAATCTGAATGCTACCTAGTAGATAAAAAAAACGGGAGAGATATTGGATACAAAACCTAAAAAGATTGTATTACCTAATATTGAATCAGAACCTCTATACAAATTATGGCATGTAATTTATTCTATTCAAGACCATGATGATTGTAAACGCACTTTGATAGAAAAATTTAGTATTGATGAGGAAAGTGCATATAAATTGGCAAAGCTTGATTTTACAATTGAATCGTTTGGAAATAAGTCGGTAAAAGCCATTAGAAAGATTTTGCCATATTTAATGGAAGGGGAAGTTTATAGTTCAGCTTGCGAATATGCTGGTTATAATCATTCCAATTCATTGACCAAAGATCAGAATCTGAAGCGGGAATTAATGGACAGACTGAAACCAATTGAAAAGAATAGCCTGAGACAGCCTATAGTTGAGAAAATTTTAAACCAAATGGTGAACCTTATTAATGGAATTATAAAAGAATATGGTAAACCAGAGGAAATAAGGGTTGAATTAGCTCGTGAACTGAAGCAAAGTAAAGAAGAAAGAAATGATGCGGAAAAAAATATTCGCCGCCTGGAAAGAGAGAATATCGATATAAAGGCAAGCTTAGAAGAATATGGTCTCCGATCCTCCCGTAATAATATTCTAAAATGGCGTTTATATCACGAAAATAAATAACGAAGACAAGAAATTTAATGCTTGTTGTATTTATTGTGGCCAACCTATTTCACTTACTGCGGCCATCAAAGGAGATGAAATAGATATTGAACATATCATCCCTCAATCTAGGTTGTTTGATGACTCTCAAACTAATAAAACGCTATCACACAGAAAGTGTAATGCTGATAAAAAGAATCTTACAGCTTTTGATTTTATGAGTCAAAAAAGCCAGCATGATCTTGATAATTATATAGAAAGAGTGAATTTTTTTATATAAAAAATGGACTTATCAATAAAACTAAACGTGATAAGTTACTAATGCCTGGTGATAAAATACCCGATAATTTCATTGAAAGGCAATTAAGAGAAACACAGTATATTGCTAAGAAATCACGCGAAATACTTCAAAGCATTTGTTATAATGTAACTGCTACAAGTGGTTCTGTAACAGCTGAACTTAGGCATATTTGGGGATGGGATGAGGTTCTGATGAATTTGCAATTGCCTAAATTCCGTGAATTAGGTTTAACAATTTTTGAAACATTCGAGCATAAGGGACAAAAACATGAACATGAGAAAATAATTGGATGGAGCAAACGCGACGATCACCGCCATCATGCCATAGATGCTTTAACAATAGCCTGCACTAAACAAGGGTTTATTCAGCGTTTAAATACATTAAATTCAGATAAGACTCGGAATGAAATGCTGGAAGCAATCAAAGAATATCGCACTTCCTCAAACTCTGAGAAGCAACTAAGGGAAGAGATTGTAAAAACAGCAGAATCCACCTATTTTGAAGAGAAAAGAAGGCTATATGAGGATTATCTTTTTACACAAAGACCCTTTACGGTAGATCAGGTTCAGAAAACTGCTGCAAATGTTTTGATATCATTCAAATCGGGCAAAAAAGTTGCAAGTTTAGGAAAAAGGAAGGTAAAACATGAAGGTAAAAAAAAAGTAGCTCAAACAGGGGTTATTATCCCAAGAGGGGCATTAAGTGAAGAAAGTGTTTATGGAAAAATAAAAATTCCTGTTAAGAACAAACCCGTAAAATACCTATTTGAAAACCCCGAATTAATTTTTAAACCTTACATAAAGGATCTGGTCAGTAAAAGACTTGAAGAATTCGAAAATGATTCTAAAGCAGCCGTTACTTCTTTGAAAAAGAATCCAATAGTACTACGTGAAGGTGTAGAATTAACCTATGGCACTTGCTTTACTAACGAATTTGTAATTAAGTATCCTGTTCAATCAATTAAATCAAAGGATCTCGATAGTGTAATAGATAGCAAAGTTAGAGAAGTACTAAGAGCTCGGTTGGAACAATTTGGAAATAAGGAAAAGGAAGCATTTAAAGATATTGAAAAGAATCCCGTTTGGTTCAATAAAGAAAAAAACATTGCAATTAAAACCGTTCGTTGTTTTACAGGACTCACGGCTCTTGAACCATTCCGCAAAAATGCAAGTGACTTACCAGATGCTTTTGTTAAACCTGGTAATAATCATCATATTGCAATTTATAGGGATCCTGATGGAAATAGGCAACAACATGTTTGCACCTTTTGGCATGCTGTAGAACGCAAAAAGTTCAATTTACCAGTAGTAATTACTAATCCTGGTGCTGTTTGGGAGCAAGTTACCCAGCATTCAACTTTGCAATTCTCTCAGGAGTTCTTGCTAAAACTGCCACAACAAGACTGGAAACTAGAGCTAAGTATGCAACAGAATGAAATGTTTTTATTGGGGCTGGATCATGAAACAATTATTACTTCAATTCAAAGCAATGATTTTCATCTACTAGGGAGTTATTTATACAGAATGCAAAAATTGTCCATAATAGGCAATGGGCAAATAAATCTTTGGTTTAGGCATCAATATGAAACGGAACTAATTGATGATGAAAACGCGAAGAAGGCCAAACGTTATTATAATGTACAAAGTTTGGGGGCATTATTTCAGCTTAAGCCTATGAAAGTCAGGGTAAGTATTCTCGGTAATATAGAATTAATTGACCAATGATTCGGATCATCTCCACATTTCATCTGACCAAGTAAATTTTTAATAGATTTTCCAGTAAGGTCTGATAATGGCTATCTACTTCGTCGGATTCTTAACTTTTTTGAGGTCGGCTATTCTGAGTTCCTTTTTCATTTCCAGGTCCGGCCGATAATTAATGCCTATTTCCATGGCTCCTTTGGTTAATGAACTTTTGCTCTTTTTCACCGAAGGAGAGAATGTTCCTATAATACCGGTTTTAATGCTATTGCCATTTTTTAATTCTTCCATCA
>JAAUTT010000002.1 GCA_012031335.1 Bacteroidales bacterium
TGAATTTTCTCAAAAAAGTGTATTGGAATTGATGTTGAATTGGAATTTGGTTTACAAAATATATGGATAATGTTGAAATGTGTTTTGGAAAAATGTAAAAAAATCTAAGATTGTATAATTCTAAGACTGTAATTCTGTCAAATTCAGTTTAGCACAAAACAAGTAGGGCTAGAAGCTAATGTTAGATTATAAGTTGAGTCAGCTTAGAGAATTGTCTTACTCCTCCTGTTGTGACTGATGAATACTGGATTGATGTAATAGAAGCATCAAATAGGGCAAATTCATTTGGTGGGTTAATACCAGATAATTCCATTTGGGGTAGGTGGAGTTTTCCTCTTCCTCCTAAGAATAGAGATGCAAAAGGTTGGGGTGAACGATTGGCATGGACTGCAATGCAGCTATCTTGGACTAAAAAAGCTGATTCAATCCCTATTTCTCCTTTAACAAATCCAAATGAACTTTTGGACTTCATACATTCTGAGTCTGGATTATATGAAACTTGTTTAACTTTCCCGAATTTTACAGCCGAATATGCACCACAATTAACAATTAGAGGATTTGAAGGTGATTTTGAGGAAGTTTTTGAAAAGGAATATTCAGAATCACTAAGTAAAGGAAGGAAAAATAGGGATGAAAATTCTAGGAATGGGTCTGCGTTAACAACAGATGGTAAAAGCCCTGAATGTGAGGGTGCTTGGGCATTGCGACATGAAGAATTTGGTTATTACCAAGCACAACATGTTGCATATGAATATTTTCATGGTGGAATGTTTGGTCCTCGGGTTACTCCATATGATGAATTTGAGCACCTAATATGGTTAATATCAAATGGGAGTGATTGGTTACCAGAAAAAATACATTCTTATTTACGTAAAGGAATGATAGAAACATTAAATTGGACATGGGGTGATTTGGGAACTAGTGACAAAGGGGGAAATTGGAAAACTAATGGAGCATTAGTTGAAAATTTATACATCTGTGCAAGAAATAAGAAAGCATTCACATGGAAAAAAAATTTAATAGATGATTGTAAAAATCGCATTCAATTCTCTATAAAGGAACTAAGGTTGAGCGAAAAGGTAGATTTTTTATATGACCTTTTTGTAAGTTTAGAAATGCCTCAAAAGTGGATTGATAGCCGGAAAAAATTACATCAAAAAAGAAAATAAATACTGCCCACAATATGCAATATACAAAATTGGGGATTCAAGGGGTGTAGCTCGCAAAAAGTACTGTTTAACTGGATAATAAAACCTCTATTAATTTTCAACTATGCAAATTGCAAAGGTTACAGCAAATTATAAAATAATAACTACATGTTTGATATTTTAAAAAGTGAAATTTCAGTTGGGGACTCCGTTAAAATGTTTTTAACAAGTGGGCAAGAACCTATAGGTACTGTAATTGAAATTGGTGAAAACTTCATAATAATCCAAAAAGATGATTCTTCAAATATTCGGATTTTTGAGAAAATAATTGGAGGTTGGGAAATAGTTGCTCCAAGATTATTAAACAAAGAAACCAAAGAATATGTGCAAGAAGAAATCAAGGAGGAGAAGAAAAGTAGTTCAGCCCAACAGGATGAAACATATGAAAGTGAAATAAGAATTGATGAAAGTAAAAAGATAGAAGAACTAAAAGCACTAGGAATAAATGTGGTTGGAAAAATTGATTTGGACAAAATCCCAAATAAAAGAAGTACAATTCACAGTCAAAAAAAAATTCTACCGAATTGGTAAGATAAGCCGTGATTTAGAAATAAGCATCAAATATATTGTTGAAAAATCGTCTTTACTAGGTGAGACTATTTCTCATAATCCTAATACAAAGATTTCTGAAGAATTGTTTCTAAAACTTAAAGAACTAATATTTAAAGAAAAGAAGGATGACAAATCTTCAAAGAAGGACGTTCTAGGAATAAAAATGAATTCCTTGGAACAATTGAAACAGCTTAAGGAGAAAATTAATGTTGACATCGAGGAGCAACTAATTCCTGCTAACGCTACAATTATAAGATATGGTCATAAAGGTTTTGGTTACTTAATTGATAATGCTGAAACAGACTATTATTTTTCTTTTTCCGATGTCCTTGACCTAGATTTACTGAATTTACTGGGAGATATTAATCAGGCAGAAGGAACACAAGTAGCATGCAAGCTTTATTCAATTAAAGGAAGATTAGTTGCAACTCACATTATTCTTCCGAAAAAAGTAAAATATTTATTATTAGACATTGAATCATATTTAGCAAATAAAGATTTTGAAAGAGCTTTACATTATTCTGCTTTAATTCTTGATTATTTCCCAGACTTTGATCCAGCAATTAGATTAAGAAAAAAAGTGAACTATGAAAAAATCAAAGAAGAAAAAGAATTCGATAAATTAAGATACGCCTATAATCTTGCAAAATCGAGTTGAAAAAGCAAAATTTTGACGAAGCAAAACAATTACTAGGGAAAGCTATTAATTTAAATGATTCAAAATCAGAGAGTGCACTTAAAGAATTAGCATATTTATTACAAAGAGAGGGAGATATTGATGCAGCTCTTAACCTGGTTAAGAATAATTCTGACAAAATAAAAACCTTCAGACCCAAATAGTTTTATTGCATATTTCTACGAAACAAAAAAAGATTAGTTCAAGTGCAATGTTATTTCTTAATAAGGTAAAGCCCAAAACTAAAAATGAAA
The DNA here is from genome assembly GCA_012031335.1 of Bacteroidales bacterium. Next base: position 2,691 of record JAAUTT010000002.1, read on the forward strand.
ATATTAAACTTGAAAAAAGAAAGGCAATTGCATACTGGGGTATAAAAGACTATTCTAATGCTGAAAAATCAGTTTTGTTTGTTTTAAAAGAACAACCTAATGAAGAAGCATTTAAAAAATTCTATGAAGGTATAAAATCTGTGCAAGCGGGTGTTTCAACCGAAGAGTTGGAGGCAATTTTTTAACGAAGCTCAACTTTATACACTTTCTGGTGGTTTTAGCCCATATATTCAATTTTCGCTTGACAATTGTGAATATAAAGGATTACCGAAAGAAATTTTAGCTGAAGAAAAGTATGATTTAAATGCTCTTAAGAATATTAGAAATTATATTGAAAAAGCTGCAGGTAATAGACCAATTGAGAAAGCAGGTTTTCTGCTTACTGAGGCAAAACTGATGGAGCAACTCACCCCAGAAAAAGAAATAGAATTATATGAAGTATTAACCAAAAGAAGCATGGCCCTTGCTGAAGCAAGTGCGTTAACTGGGAAGGCAACGGATATTCTTAGGTTTTTCTTATTAGAAGCCTTTAAATTAGCCCCTGATTTATCTTTTGTCTCAAGACACCTACCAATATATTTTGCTTCATTCCATTGTTCATCAATTGAATCATTAAAATATCATAATACAGGTTGGAAAGATTCATTGAAGATTGCTATTGAAAAAAAATATTGGCGATGATTTTTGGAATGGTATTGTGGAAATATTGGGAGCTAATACTAAAATATCAAATTCGATTTTAACGCATTTATTTCAAAGCGTTACATTTAGAGAAAGATGTTATTCTTATTTAGGTGAAAATCAAGTAGTATTTGATGAAAAATTGCAAAAAGATAGGTTTATTAAGATTTGGAATGACAAAATTAACTCTATAAGAAGCTTAAAGAATAGCTGGTTTCTGTCGCTAGACTCTATTGTAAATAGTAAGACTTCCGAATCCTTTGTTGAGAATTTTAATAAAACCGCATATCCAGTTCCAAAGTGGATTAGTCAAATAGATTCTATCCGAATAAACTCAATGAATGAGATTGTTAAATCAATATCTGAATTTATATCTCAAAATGCATTTGAGGATAAGGAAAGGTTTTATAATATAGTTATAAATCAATCGTCTCAATTAAAATTAGAAATTGAGGAAAGTCCAACAGAGTTGAGTTTTAACGTAATTCGTAAACTTCTTTCGAAAATCGAGAACCTTATACTTACAGACTATAATCAGCTAGTCTTAACAAGTAAACCGGAAATTTCTATTTCGATTTTAGGAGAATGTGTTTTACATGAATTAGATTTTACTGTAAATATGCAAATTAGCATTTCAAATAAAAAAGGAAGCGCCCCAGTATCTTCTCTTGAACTCTCAATTCAAGATTCAGAAGATATTAAATTTATTCCTACTAATAATGTACTGGAACAAACATTAAAAGGTGGTGATGAAAAGATTTTAAGACTGCAAGTAGCTGTTAATGAAAAAATAAAAGAGGAAGGTGCTGCAAATATTTTAATAACAAGCAAGTATAAAGTTCGTGGCATTGAAGAAATTAATAGCTTTTCTGATAATCTGACTTTAAGGTTATATTCAGAAAAGGAATTTTTAAAAATCAATAATCCATTTGCCGCAACGGCAGATAGTGGACCAGTAACGGATCCCAATATGTTCTTTGGTAGGGGTATTTTTATTGAGAATATTCGAGATTCAATTTTAGATTCTGCTTCAAAATGCATTATAATTTATGGTCAAAAAAGATCGGGTAAATCTTCTGTTCTTTACCATTTGAAGGAAATGTTAATTAATGATAATGATGCTTTTTGCGTGTCATTTAGTCTTGGTGAAATAGTCGAAAACTTATCTTCTTTGACTTTTTATTATAAAGTGCTTTCAGAGATGGAAGATGCGCTTGAGGATATGAAAGAAAATGGAATGGAAGTTCCTGAATTTTCCGCACCATCATTAACTGAACTTAAAGAAGCTCCATCGCTTGTTTTTAATGAATGTTTAAAAAAGTTCAATAAAGATATACGTCAATATGAAAATTGGGGCCATAAGAAGCTCATACTATTACTTGATGAGTTTACTTACATTTATACTGCCATCCAAAAAAAGGTTTTATCTGACGATTTTATGAAAACATGGAAGAGTTTTCTTGAAAAAGGGTTTTTCACATCTGTTTTAGTAGGTCAAGACATTATGCCAAAATTCACTGAATCCTTCCCAAATGAATTTGGCGTTACAGAGCCAAAAAGACTTTCATATTTAGATAAAGAGGATGCGATAAGCCTTATTGAAAAGCCTATTTGGGATGATGAAAAACAACGATCAAGGTTTTAGGAAACTCTGTTAATTTTATTTTAGACTACACTTCCTGTAATCGGTAAGTAAATCTGCAGAGTTTTTGGCAATTAAAAAATGCAGAGAAAATGGCAACAATAATGCAGAACTTTTCATCACGAAAATAGATAAAAATTATTCATTGTTATTAAAAAATTGTTTTACGATTTTTCATTCTGTAACTTTTTCCTGATAAGTTGATCACTTCACACCGATAAAGCAACCTGTCGAGCAAAGCTGTTGCCAGCACTTCATCATCAAGCATTTGCGCCCATTGCTTGGGGGATTTGTTTGTTGTTATGATGAATGCTGTTTTTTCAAAGAGAGCGTTTATAAAATTAAATAAATTCACCGCTGTAGGCTTATCTACAGGGAACAACATGATATCGTCAATAACGATAAGGTTGGCCTTGATCAACTTCTTATAATCGGCCATGGCAGAGTTGGTATATTCTTTCATTTTAAGCAGGTTAACAAGCTCATCCATTGTTCGGAAGTATGCTTTGTAGCCTTTTTTAACAGCCTGGTGGCAAAGACCGGAGGCGATATACGATTTACCGGTTCCCGATGGCCCCATCAGGACGATATTGTAAACCTGGTCCAGCCATGAGAGTTCCCGAAGTTGGTTTAAGCGTGTCTTGACCATTCCGTTGTCAAAGGTATAATCGTAGTGGTCAAGGTCATGGTTTATGGGCAGGCGGGCAGCTTTAAATTGCTTTTCAAGGCTTTTGGCTTCTCTTGCATTCGCCTCTGTCCTGAATAGCTCCACGATATAATCCAGGTAGCTGACCTGGTTTGTTTGGGCATTGAGCAATGTCTGTTCAAAATTTTTAGCCATGCCGCTCAATTTAAATTGGCGGCAGTATGCTTGTACGGTTTGGGTTTTTTCCATTTTAATTTTTATTTGACATGATTGATTCGTAATCTATTATTTCACTGGTATGGGGTTGCATCTTTTCCATTTTTGACATGTTTTCCGGCAATGTTTTCACCTGGGGTATTTTGGCCCCGTCTGCTGCCCGGTTTTGCTGTTGGTGGATTTTGGATGCAACAGACTTAAAGTCAGCAGCACTGTAGATATTTCGTTGGGTGCAGAATTCAAGGGCTTGGTCGGCAGCATCTTTAGAAAGTTCTTCAAAGCATTTGTTTATGATCTGTATTTGGTCCCTGATATACCTGGGCTTTTCCAGGCGAAGATGTTCAAAATAGCGTGCAGCATTGGAAGGAGATGCGAACCTGCCAGCCACATCGATAATCAATTGGTCGATTTTTGCCCCTTTGTCCCTTTTATGGTCATTGTTTATAATTGTTTGTCCTTTGCCTGTGGATATATTACAACGGCACAACTCCTTTCCTGAAAGTTCCCTGACCAGCAGTGTGCCATCTTCCTCCATGACATATACTTGTGTTCCTTTTCCGCTCCATGTGCCCTGTGGAAGGGAATATAAATTGCTTTTGTAGGAAATGGTGTTGTCTTTTCTTACCGTGTAAAGCATTCCCTGGTCAAACTCAAGTTGCAAAGGTGTAAATCCAGATAAATAGCTTTTCTCGATATCCCACTGCTCAAAAGGGGACGCTTTGGTTTTGCCGTGAGGCTCATGATTGGCTGTCCTGTTTAGCCATGAGAGGGCATCATCGTTGAGGGTATCCAGGTCAAAATACGAGCGGTTGTAGAGGAAATTTTGCTTGACGTACTTTACTGCATTCTCAACTTTCCCTTTTGTTTCCGGATCGGACTTGCGACAGAAATATAGGGTAAACTTGCGGCTTTCCACATACTGTTTAAAGGCCGTGGTCAATAACAGGTCTCCGGCATTTTCATCATGGATAAACACTTTGTCCTGATCGTAAACAATTTCTTTGGGTATGCCCTTGAAGTATTCAAAAGCTTTCTCATGGGCTTTAACGGCAAGAACACTGGTAAAAGGCACATCAGAAAAATAAACGTACTTATAGCGGGAGCGGCTCAAAACGATGGTGAAGAAACAGACCTTTTTAACCCCACCCGTACTCTTTCTCATGTTATACTCGCCAAAGTCAACTTGTGCCTGCTTTCCGTAAGGGAGTTCTTCGACAATAAAATAATCCCTGTGATGTTTTATCTTGGGAATATGGTACTGTTGCCGAACCCACATGACAAAGTTGTACACAGTTTTTGGGCTTACCCCTGGAAAGTTACCATCAAACTCCTTGAGCCAGTCGTGTAACTGCGCGGCTGATGTGCCTGGAAATTGCTCGAGCTTTATCTTTACAAAACCCTCGTACGGGGCCAGTTCTTTACAGCGGGTAACTTGCAAGGAAAGAGATTGCTCGTAAGCCCTCTCATCCATTGACAACAGTTTTTTCACACTGCGCCAATTAGCCCCAAGATACTCGGCGATATAAGAGATACTATGGCCTTGGCGGCTCAATTTATGGACTTCATAATACATCATCAACTTGTTTAAATATCTATTCATGATTACCGGATTAAAAATGACCCGGTAAAGTTGACTTTTTCCGACTGTTTCCCTGGCCTAATTAGGCCAGGGAAACAGTCGGAAAACTCTGCATTATTGTTGCCAAAAACTCTGTACTCTTATTTACCAAAAATTGTGTATTCTTATTTACCGATTAGAGTAAAGCTTTAAGTTTGTGAAAAAATTATAACTTAGCTATCTAACAGGTTAATATTTTAATGGTTAAATTCTAATTAGAAAATAGCTTTAACTTAAAATATTTGCCTTGCTACTTTGTCGTACATCATAGTTTCGAAGCATTTCTCCTCAATAGCATGCTCTAATCTTTTATTTCAACAACAGATACATCGTCTATAAAATAGTAAGCACCATGCAGCAATCCTTCTGTTGGAAATATGTGATGTTCATTAAAAGGCATAATATCAGAGTACTTTTTAACAAATTCCTTAGTTTTCAGCAGATCGAAATGGTTGTCTATATATTTATTTACCAGTTTGGGGGCAACCTTTTTATCGTAGAACTTACCTAAGGTGATATATTTTTCCCCGCCTTTGGCTATATAAACACCACTTATTTTAACCCAGGCAGTATCACCTATTGCACTGTCGGGAGAGCTGCATATATGCGGTTTATATGTATCATCTACCAACCTTTCGTAAAAAGGAGGCGACCAGCTTTTAAATGGTTCTTTCACCTTTGAGAAGTAACAACCTATTCCTTTATTCATGTAGGGTGAAAAACTATCAGCATAGCTAATATAGAAACTTACCAGATATTTTCTACCATTATGTAGAGGCTTAGATAATGTGCCGGTAAAATGTTCCATATAGCCAGACCACATTAAAGGTAATAAACCAATATATGCTTTGCCAAAATGAGGATTCTTTTTACCAAAATAGCTAAATGGAACACTATAATTAGGGGTAGAGGGAGCGTAGCTGTAATCAGGGGCAAAGTAGCTTATATATAATTGTATATTAATAAATTAAAAATGGTTACGCGACATCTTTTTCAATTAGTATCCTTTCTTCCATATCTAAATCAAATTGGCCATATGGGTTAATATGAGCATATATTAGTGGAGTTAGTCCCCGAAAATCCTCTGGCGTCATTAGCTCATACCATTTTTTCTGGGATAAAACGTGCTGTATCATTAAAGTGTTGATGTAGACAAGACAGTTTTGCAGTAAGTGTAGGCACAGTATTGAAATTTCCTGATCATCAATTCTGTTAGTTGAAATCTCTCCACTTTTACCATAGAAAATAAAGCTGTTAGCAGAATTCCAGTTTTCAACCACATTTAACCCTTCATTAATTTCAATTCTTAATTCCTCAGAATTGAGATATTCACATAGGAATATGGTTTTTATAGCTTTCCCTAATTCAGATAATGCCTGATAAGTTGGATGTATTAGATTATTCCTGGTAAATCGTTTCATGATGGCTTCTGTTTCAGCCGTTCCAAGCCTTAAAGCTGTGGCGTATTTTACCATTTGGTCATATTGCTGGCGAATAAGCTCCCAATTGATCGGCCTTGTCAGAATTGGTTGCAAATTAGAAAAGGAATCGCTCATTCCCGTATCGGGGCGATACAGTTTTTGGGAGTTTATCGCTTTTAACCTGGGCATTAGGTTAAACCCCAATAAATGACAAAAAGCAAATGCTACCTCGCTTTGCCCATGAGAATCGACAAAATTCTTTTCGATCTCCATGTCCGTGCAGTGCTTCAACAATCCATCGATCATGGCAGATACTTCCGAGGATGAGCATGCTTTTAGCTGGGAATAGATGCATGCTGAATTTTTCTCGACATGCCAATATATCATGACCCCGCGTCCACGATATCGGATATGCCATTCGGTTAACAGGTTCTGATCCCAAGCCCCAAATTTTTTAGAATCCGAAGCACAAGTGGTTGTTCCTTCGCCCCAAACATCCTGTACCCTACTTTTCAGGATCGCATTAACAACATTGGATATGGCGTTCCGAAGATTATCCTTATTGATATACTTTCTTTTGATATAAAGTAGGTCTTGATAGTTTACACCATGGTTGCCAGCCGATATCCGTTTAAGTCCTGTATTGGCACCTAACCCATATAATGCAAGGATAAGCCTTTTCTGGATAATGGCACGGTCAAGTTTTTCATGTGTTGCCTGGGTTTTAAAATTATCCGTAAAAGAGAGCCTAAGATCGCTTTCTTTTAAAATATCCAGAAGGCTTGTCATGGGCCACCGTCGCATAATCTCAGCCTTTAATTTTGTAAGGTTCAAAGGCTCTGCCTGCGCCTCACTTGGAGATAATGTTATCCATCCGTTATTTTTATTCGAAAGATGAACCTTCGTATTTTTGGACATGCCATTATCAAGCTTGGACAAAGCTTGATACATTGAATTTTTGATTCCTGATATAAACTCGTCTGCATCTAACGGTTGTTTTAAAGCCCTATAGTTTTCAGTTCTACGTTCCTCAAAATCCGAAGGCAAATCTTCATCAGGATTTCTATATTGATTTGCACCTTCCACCCATATTTCTTTGCAACGTAGTTTATCCCTGAGGGCCTGTAATACAACAATCTCGTAATTTATCCTGTTGATCCTATCCTTTCCATTGTCATCTTTCTCAATTACTGTTTCTCTCATGCCAGCTCTCACCACCCCATCAATGGGGATTTCATTTTCGTTGCTGAAGTAGCGCGCAGACACAGGAGTATACATTTTTATTAATTCCAATGCTTTTATCACAGGCTTATGCAAGTCGTTGTTTGATCTGAACTCCAATATATTAAGCAATTCAGGAACCATACTCCGATAATGATTGCTATAGGAGGCCCTCATTACCGTATACACTTTAACCTGATATTGAGTACCGGTACTTTTAAATTCCTTTACTAAAGCTTTTAACGTTTTTTCACTGATTACAGGATATAAAACTTCTCTTATTATCCCCTCTGGATGGTTGAGGGCAACATTGGCCATTTGGAAAAGGAGGTTGGTTTTTCCGTGAACTTTTCTAAAATCGCTTAAAAGTTCTTTTTCAACTTTTCTTTCAGCACGGACACCAATTCGATGGATGATCTGAATTAATAATTCTATCAGATTATCAGTAATCTCCCTTTCGCGTAGCCAAAAGAAGGCTGATAAAATGGTGTAACGCACCTTATCGGGATGCCTGCGCAATTCCATTAACTTTTCTGATACGGCCCTTTGTTTATACCTCTTTATAACTTTTGGAGGAACCTTATTAAACAAATCGCCAGGCAGGTTTAATTGTCGGATCGTTTGGAGTTTGGATATTTCCTTAAAAACACTCTCAAGTCCGATCCGCCCTGGATCAGCTCTTAACTCTGTAAATGAAATCGATTTTCCTTCAATTCTATCTTCAACTTCAGTATCATCAAATAAAGCCAAGGTTTCAATTAAAACGTCCATCTTAGCCCTATTGCTCATGGAGAGTTGCTGATAGGTTTCTTGGAAGAACTGATCTTCATAGGTCCTGACGGCGGATCTGGTTAACCTATTGATTTGATCAGGTGTTGGAGGTTCAAGGCTTAATTCCCGGAACCGTTTATATGCTTCTTCCTTCAGATTTTCTACTTCAAAATTTTGATAAAGCACTTGCTTGCACAGCCAATCTTTTATCACTTGAACATCTTCCATGGTCGCTTCTTTAAACCCGAAAAATGTTCTTATCTGAGAGCGGTGATATTTGATATTTCTTCCCTGCCAATCATATTTATCAAATATGAAAGGGGCAACATCTAATTGTTTTGCAATATATTCTATGATCTCTTTGGGGATTTCATTTTTATGGTTCGGAAACCTGGCTTCATATTGAAAGAATTTGAACATCACTCCAAAACCAAGCCGGGTTTCTCCGGTCTTATTGCCTATAAGAGCGGATTCATTTGGTAGAAAAGTAAAATGATCGATTATTTCTTCTAATGTCCAAATTCTTTTCATAAAGCAAGTAATTTACACCCGTTATACATTTTTAAAACATACAATTGTATATGGTAAACGGCCATTTTTTATACAAACATCGCGTATAATTAAAATAGCCTTATAATTAATCACAAATTATATATTTTTATTGTAAAATATACCTTAATTGCAACAATCAAAAATTTACCCTATGGTTTACGGTTATATTCGTGTTTCGACAGATAAGCAAAGCGTAGAAAACCAAAGGTTCGAAATCCTGAAATTCGCCGATCAAAAAAAAAATTACCATTGACTCCTGGGTAGAAGAAACCGTTTCAGGTGCAAAGGCCGTTAAACAAAGAAGCCTGGGCCAATTGCTTGATAGCCTTTCAAAGAATGATATGCTTATAGTTAGCGAGCTGTCCAGGTTAGGTCGAAATTTAATGGAGGTAATGGGTATTTTGCATGATTGCATGGAAAAGGATGTCAAAGTGTTTACCCTTAAGGAAGGATATGAACTCGGTAAAAACATTAACTCAAAAATACTGGCCTTTGCTTTTTCCCTGTCTGCTGAAATTGAGCGTAATTTAATTTCACAGAGGACAAAAGAAGCTCTTGGTAGGAAAAAAGCTGAAGGGAAAACGTTAGGTCGACCCAAGGGCAGTCAAAACAAAACTGTTAAACTTTCCGGAAAGGAAGAAGTAATCAAGGAACTACTCGAAAAGAGAATCTCGGTTTCTGCAATTGCAAGGATTACTGGGGTAAACCGGTTGACCGTCGATGGCTTTATACGAAGACGAAAATTAAAATAGTTTATAGACATGCACCTCGCTTATTAAAGCCAATCCAAATTTGATCAGTCTTAGCCATTTTGTAATAATTTTTTATTTAGAAACAAAATAAATTGCATTACATGATAAAATTATTTCCTAATAGCTGATTACTTTCTCCCTCTTTTCGGATTAATATATGAAAAGGTGCCGGGCAACCTAAATCATTTTGGATCGTCTCTTTCCCAAATGCCTTTTTATACTTTTCTTGGCCTTCACTGCCTCTTATTAAATATTTAATTATTGGTTAACAATAATTTGTATTGCTTATGATAACATTAAATTAGTCAAATACGGGAAAAACACCCGAAGGTCAGTATTGACATTTTATTTTATTTTGAGTGTGTAAAAAATTAATAAAGTCTTTCCATAGCCTTCCCTGCCTTCTCTATTTTTTCCTAACTATTTTTTAAACTATTTACTTACCGCTTATGAAAACATCAAAACTCTACCTCGGTGCCATTATTGGCTTTTTTTGCATTTCTTCAAACGTTTCTTCACAAGTTGAAATCCCGGATAACCAAACCATTAAAATCGGGAATAAAGATGTTTCAATCTTTATTGGCAATACGGGCAAATATGCACAGGCATCAAATTTTGATCTTGATCCCGCTAATACTCTTGATGGGATTTTTATTGAAAATGGCACTTCTGAAAGTGGCGGCTTCTATGCTGACGGCGATTTTGCTGTAATCTGGAGTGCAGGAGACCAGAACAGGTTATTGCGGATTTATGATGAAGATAATATGTCCCCAGGGAGCACAACTTATGAAAGGGCCTATATAGATGGAAACGGAACTTACTATGCCGTAAGCGATACAAGACAAAAACAGGATATTACCCAGATATCTGGTGCAATTGTCAAAATCAAAGCGATAAATGGGGTTCAATATACCTACATCAAAAATGCCAATGAAGAAAAACCAAAAAATGACATAGATCTTCAGGGCAAGGTTGAGTCCAAAAAATATATTGGGTTCCTTGCCCAGGATGTCGAAAAATCCATACCAGAGGTAGTTGACACCGATGAACACGGAAACAAGTTCCTTAATTATACAGGTATAATTCCTGTGTTGGTGGAAGCATGCAAAGACCAACAAAAAATAATTGAAGACCAGCAAGCAAAGCTGGATGGTCAAACCCAAGCACTCACTGACCTACTTAAGGAGATAAACTCATTAAAGGAAGAAGTTGCCAAGCTCAAAAACCAGAAATCCACTTCAAATTAAACCATAAAACCGTAACGCCATGAAAAAGTATATTACTATACTCTTTCTTATGGTTGGCATTGGTTTTTTGGTTCAAAAGACCTTAACCGCCCAAACCATAAGCTATACTTACGATGCATGCGGGAACCGGATAGAAAGGAAAGTGATAAGCCTTCTTAAATCCGGCCATGTCACAGATACGGTAAAAAGCGAATCTTACAAACAGGAAACTTTTGAAGACCAGCTCGGGGAACAAAAGATCCTTATTTATCCCAACCCTGTTAAAGAAGATATTAAAATCGAATTTCAGGGAAAAATACCGGAGATATCGGCAACCGTTTTTCTTTACAATCAAACGGGAAAATTGATGAAAAGCCAGGTTGTAGGGCAAAACACATCCTTGAACATAAATCTCTCAGGATACCCTGCGGGTATTTATATTCTGCGCTTATCGATGCAAGATAAAGTCAGCGAATGGAAAATTATCAAAGAATAATAATCCGTATGTGAATATTTTATTACCAGTTTAAAACAATCAATTATGAATAAATATACCAAATCAAGTATATTGTTGATTGCTTTTTTCTTCTGCTTATATCCTTTATGGGGGCAATCAACCAATATCACGCTCAATCAATCAATCAGTGGGAACCAGCTTTATGAGGCCACACAAAGTATTAAACTTAATCCCGGGTTCATCTACAGCAATACAAATGGAGCCAAATTCACAGCCAGGATCGTGTTACCGGACGGTCAGTCATATCAATTTAACGAAGCAACGGAAAGTACAACCCTTCCGGTCAACACCGCATATCCAGTGGGAACAATTCCAGGAAATTGGAGTGTGTCTTCCTCGGGAGCTGCAACTTATACAATCCCAATAAAAATAGCTCCAGGAATACGCGACATAGTACCTAATCTCTTTATAAGTTACAATCATCAGGCAAGTGAAGGCCTTTTAGGGTTAGGCTGGAACTTAGGAGGCCTATCTTCCATTACACGGGTCGCTACAAACCTTTATCACGAAACCTACATAGACGGGGTAGATTTTGATATAAGCGACAAGTTTGCTCTTGACGGTAACAGGCTAATCGTATCCAATGGAGGGACTTATGGGGCAAACAATACCGAATATCGCTCCGAAATAGAATCGTTTGTTAAGGTTACTTCATATGGGATATCCGGTAATGGCCCTTCCTGGTTCAAAGTGGAAACAAAAGATGGGAAAATCCTGGAATATGGAAATACCGCAGATTCACGAATAGAAGCTCAGGGGCGAAGTGATGTTCTTGTCTGGAATTTGAACAAAGTTTCAGATAAAAACGGAACCTATATGACCATAACTTATACAGAAAACAACAGTACCGGAGAATATTATCCTTCTCAAATCAAATATTCTGGTCATGGGACAATGGCGCCCTTCAATACCATTGATTTTGAATATCAGAACCGAAATGTACCCTTCATTACTTACGTAAATGGCAGTCAGGTTAAGTTAAACTCTGTACTGTCCAACATATATATTAAAAACGAAGGAACAACTGTTGGAAGATACCAGTTTGTTTACAACACCATCTCACGGTTAACTGAAATAGTTTACTATGGAAAGAACAATTCCAGGCTTAATTCAACTTATGTCAACTGGGGAACCGCAAACACCGGTATTCAGCAATCAACCGCTTTTACAGACAGCCAATTGTCAGGACGGTACCAGGGCGATTATAATGGTGATGGAAAAACAGACCTGGTAATAATAAAATCTTCTACATGGTACCTATACCTTGCAAATTCTATCGGAGATTTTAGCTTGCAATCCTCCGGATCAATGCCTGCTAACTTTAATACATCCGATCCTCATAACAGAGCTTATCTCGGCGACTATAATGGTGATGGAAAAATGGATTTATTGGTCTTCCGTTTGATAAGCAACACATATTATCTCTCATTCTTACTTTCTACAGGAACCGGATTTTCTACAACCAATTATTCTACTCCTTTTAGCAGCCCCTCATCAACATATTATACAGGAGACTTTAACGGAGACGGTTTAGATGACTTGATGATTAAAAATACAGGCACATACAATTGCTTGATATATAGTTTCAACGTTTCCCAATCAACCTTTTCCCTGATCGGTCAATCTACCTTATCCTGGGGGAACCAGGGATATTCGATAATAAAGGAAGTGCCGCTAGATATCAACGGAAACGGAAAAAATGACCTGATGGTTTTGGATGCTTCCGGTTGCAGGTTCTATGAATTAACCGACGGTTCTACAACCATGGGGTTGTTATTTTCATCTTCTTACCCAACAATCAATAATGTAAATCTTTTCGGAGACTTTAATGGCGATGGAAAAACTGACATTTTTTCCTTTAATACGGCTAACGAATGGAAAACATGTATTTCCAAAGACAATGGACTTGAAATAACAGCACATACCAATTTTAGTGGTTTTAACCCCTACATTCAATATAATAATTACTATGCTAGAGACATTAACGGAGATGGGAAAAGTGATTTGATTGTAGTTGGATACGGAACAGGCTCGACAGTTAATGTCTATGTTGCATACAGTAACGGGCAGAATTTTTCTACCCAGGTCTACGCTCCTTCTTCAACCTTAGGAGTAAATCCGGATTTTAATAATTTCGGTGATTACAACGGCGATGGGACTATTGATTTTTACTTTAACAATGGTTCAATAGGAAGAATGTATACTATATACAGGGGAAAGAATCAGGAGTTTGTTTCTCAGATAAAAAATGGTTTTGGAGTTAAAACTCAATTTGTTTACAAGTCATTAACTGATAATACCATATATACCAAAGGAACATCAAGCTCCTATCCTGTTATGGATTTTCAAGGGCCTCTTTATGTTACATCATCAGTAATATATGACAATATATCCTGGGAGCAGAATACAACCGATTACACCTACTCCTCGGCATGTATTCACAGGAAAGGTAAAGGATTTCTGGGGTTCAACACATTCACATCTTTAAATACAATTCAAAATCTCAAAATAGTAGATACATATGAATATAATGGAACTTTCTTTAATGTTTCGCTTAAACAAAGAAGCATAAAAACGAGCACTGATGTTCCTGTTGCTTTGGCTACAATGACAAATTCTGTTATAGATTATGGTTCTAAAAGAATTCTACCTTACGTCAGCCAGACAATTGAAAATTCCTATTTAAACAATGTAACTAAAACAACATCTGTTTCAATGGATACAAACGGGAATCCAGGAACGGTGACAGAGACCTTTGATGATGGATCGTATAATTCAACTACCTATTCTAATTATACAAGCGAAGGGTCATGGCTCCCTGCCAAGCCCCAAACCGTTACTGTAACGAAGAAACACTACCAGGATTCACAAAGTTTTTCTTTGACAACAAATTACACCTATTACCCCACCATCGGATTGCTTGAAACTGTAACTACATCCCCGGCAACAACCACAGCGACTTATGGTTATATTGCTGGTAATTTAACCGATTTAACGATAACAGATGGTAATAGCACAAGGTATACCCAATTTTTCCATGATAACATGTTAAGGTTTGTTACAAAAATAATTAATCCACTTACCCATACTGTGGAACGTACCTTCGACGGGGCAACGGGAAATATGCTTTCAGAAAAAACCCCTAACGGTAAAATAACCACATACACATATGATGATTTTGGGCAACTTACAGGGGTATTATACCCTACCTCCCATACAGCTTCTGTTTCGTATCAATGGGCAACGGGAACAAGGCCACAAAATGCCCTGTTTTTTAAACTTGCAACAAGCCCAGGGCTGCCTACGGGCAAGGAATACTACGATGCCTTTGGCAGAGTAATAAAAACCGAAACAACAGGGTTTGATGGTGTAAATATCTGTACAAATACAACTTACAACCACAAAGGCCAGATAGAAGAAACCTCTCTCCCTTACAAATCCGGTTCCCAGGCATACAAAAGCGATATAACATACGATGCCTTTGGAAGACTGGCCACCCAATCAAGCGCTACGGGAATAGTCACTTTTACGAGTAACGGAAAGACATTTCAAACAGCTACAGGAACCGGCCAAACCAGTAGTAAGGTAATGGATTCCCAGGGCCATGTTCTCTCGGTAACAGATGAGGGTGGAACTATTACCAATGTATACAAAAGTATAGGAAGTCCTTATCAGATTAATACGCATGGAACAACCTGGACAATATCCTATGACGCTCTTGGCAGACAAATTTCACTTTCCGATCCTGATGCGGGTACGACACAGTACCGTTACAACAAGTACAATGAACTAACCTCGCAGACTAATGCAAGGGGGTTTAAAGATTCTTTGACTTACGATGTACTTGGCAGGGTGACATCGAGAATCGGAGGCGATGGTACCACAACTTACGTTTATGACCCTGCAAATAATCCGGGTTTGCTTAACAATATCGCGTATCCCGGAGGAAATGAAACATATACTTATGATACATACGGAAGGTTGACAAACGTTCAGCAAACAGTAAATGACGGTAGTGCCAGCACTTATTCCACCGGTTATGGATATGATAATCAGAACCGGATAACTACAGTAACTTATCCCTCCAGTTTCGCAGTAACCAATGTATTTAATACAAATGGCTATCTTTCGGAGGTAAAAAGAAGTGACAATAATGCCACCATTTGGAAAGCAAATCAAATGAACAGTTTTGGTATATATAGCCAATACCAGTTCGGGAACAACCTAACTACTTACAAAACATATAGTCCCCTGGGCGTTCTTCAAAGTATCCAAACCGGTACTGTACAAAGTCTCACCTATAGTTTCGATCCCGGAACAATGAACATGACCGGCAGGAACGATATATTAAGAGGTCTTTCCGAAGCATTTTCATATGACAATTTAAACCGGTTAACTTCTATTACAGGCCCTTCTGCCCAATCAAGCACTTTCGACGATAAAGGAAACATTACCTGGAAAACAGATGTAGGCAATTATTCGTATGCAACATTGCCACATGCAGTAAGCGGTGTACAAAATGCAAGCGGTTTAATCCCTTCCACAACGCAGAAGATTTCGTATACCTGCTTTAACAAAGTGGATACCATTTTAGAAGGAGTTTACAGATTAAAAGTCTTTTATGGCAGCACAAGACAACGTAATTCGGCAAAACTATATCAAAATGGTACACTTCAAAAAACCATACACTATGTTGGAAATTATGAAAAGGAAGTAGGTGGTGGAAACACAAGACAATTACATTACATTACAGGAGGAGATGGCCTTGCTGCAATTTATGAAATTAATAATGGCACTGGAAATATGTATTACTTGCATTCCGATCACCTGGGATCGTATGATGTAATTACCAATTCTGGCGGAACGGTTGCACAATATTACAGTTTCGATGCCTGGGGACGAAGACGCAACCCTTCCAATTGGTCTTATGCGGGTATCTCTTCTTCTTTCCTGTTCAACCGTGGGTATACTGGACATGAACATTTGGATGCTTTTGGTCTTATAAACATGAACGGGCGGATGTACGACCCATTAATAAGCAGGATGCTTAGCCCGGATAATTTTGTACAATCATCAAATTACACTCAGGGATTCAACAGATTTGTATATGGCAATAATAGCCCCCTAATGTATACAGATCCAAATGGAGAACTTGCGTGGTTTGTCCCTATTATTATTGGAGCAGTAATAGGAGCATATACTGGTGCTTCTGTTCAATCCGGGACTGCAGCTTTTTGGGATTGGGATCAAGATGCATGGAAGGGAGCAATAGTTGGCGCATTTATTGGAGCTGCTGTTGGGGCTGGAGTTTCCGCTGCTATTGGGCCATCGGGTGGAATTGTGGGAATGACTACTACAACCGGAGAAATAACGCAAGCATGGGGAGTTACTACATCCGCAATAAATGGCGCAAATATAAACATGGCATTCAGTGCTATGGGAGGTGGGGACTTGGATAACATATGGAAGGCAGGCGTTGTAGGCGCAGCCTCAAGTATGTTTACAGCGACTGGTGGATTTGGATTGGCGAAACACGGCTTCTGGGGAAAACTTGGTACTCAAATGATTGGTACATCAGGAACATCAATTGGAAATAATTGGGCTGCTGGTGCAGATCCATTTTCAAGAGTTACATTAGGAGTTGGCCCTGTTAATCTGACACTAGGAAAAGGTCAAAAGTTATTTCAGTGGCAAAATAATTTAGGAAACATTATAACTAATGGAATTGGATTAACCAATCTGGCTTTTGGTGGTAAAATGAGTTTTAACAAAGACAATTTGGCTTTTGTTTATACCGGTGGTTTTATGGAAAACTATGGAGGTGCTTGGGGACCGTATGCAATACAGGGTCCCGACAAATTCACAAATCAAGTACTACCACACGAGTTACATCATATAGTGCAATCGCGAGTTCTAGGGGATACATACCTATTACACTATGGCTTGCAAGGCTTACTAAGTTGGGCAATTAACGGATTCCACCTCTATTCTAGACAAAATCCTCTTTATCCCTCATTTATTTATCCTGGAACAAACTATTTTGAAACAGTACCTGAATATTATCCTTGGTGGTAACTTTTATTATGGAACTCACTAATTGTGAGTTCCATTTTTTTAACAATAAAATTAATTCTCAATTATGAAATACTTAATATTATTATTAGCTGTAACAATATTGGCATGCGATAAATTGTCCGAGTTAAAAATTAATTCTAACGAGACATATAACTTAAATACTAGTTGTGGCGAAATTCAGTTTAATGCGTCATTGTTTATTACGACCAATTTGTTGGTAAATCAAAATATTCAAGGGGCTGGAATAACCTTAAATTTAGATTCGCTAAAATTATCGATTGTTCCAAACAGCTCTAATGAAGTTATTGCAACTTATTTTACTAATGATAAAGGAAAGATTAAGGATAAAGTCATTCAGATTAATGAACCCCAGAGAATTGGATTAACAATAAAATTAAGAAAAGATTTGATCCCTGGGACATCAATTATTGTTCTACCTTGCAGTTATATTAGTTGTCAACAAATCCCTTTAATAAAGGATACGATCAAAATAAAACTATGAGGAAGATTAGTAGGAAAATGGAAATTTACCCCAATTGAAATTATATAAATTGTTATGGAAAGGCTTAATTTAATGATAATATTGAAATTTAGTTGTGAAAATTGAAATAAGGAAATTTTTAGGATAACCCGGTCAGATCTGACCGGGTTATCATTCAATTGAATTTAATTCCTAAAACATTATACAAATTGGCATCACTCTATCTTTACTATATAATTTAATTTATTATAAATAGTTACAGGCTACTTTGCCCCTGGTTACAGCTAGGCTCCCTCTACCCCTTACAGGTGGAACAATTCTTGGCTCCTCAAGAGGGAATCAGGATATTTCACAAATTGTAGATACTCTTGAAATCTTAAATATTAATATACTTTTTGTATTGGTGGGGACGGAACATTGAGAGGTGCACACGCCATATATGAAGAAATTACAAATCGACATCTTAAAATTGCAGTTGCCGGAATCCCAAAAACAATTGACAACGATATTAACCTGATTGAAAAATCGTTCGGGTTTGAAACAGCTTTTACAATTGCAAACGACATAATCCGGTCGGCACATAACGAAGCTATTGGAGCCTACAATGGAATATCCTTATTGAAACTGATGGGTCGTGATTCGGGTTTTATTGCTGCGCATGCAGCACTTTCCATTCAGGAAGTTAATTTTGTACTGTATTCCCGAAATGTCGTTTTGACATGGAGGGTGAAAAAGGTTTTCTAAATTTGTTAAAGAAGCGACTGGAAGAGCGGCATCATGCTTTGGTAGTTGTTGCTGAGGGCGCAGGTCAGGATTTTTTTGACAACGAAAAAAAAGGAGCTGGATGCATCGGGTAATATAAAAAACAAGGATATTGGCATTTATTTAAAAGACAGGATTACAAAGGAATTCAAATCTCAAAACTTCCCATTTTCACTTAAATATATCGATCCAAGTTATATTATCCGAAGTGCACCTGCAAATGCAAACGATAGTAAGTTCTGTAGTTTGCTTGCACAAAATGCTGTTCATGCTGCAATGGCCGGAAAAACAGATTTTGTTGTTGGTAATTGGAATAACCAGTTTACATTGCTTCCTATTCCTGTGGCCGTCGAAAGCCGAAAGAAAATCGATATGGAGGGTGAATTATGGTGGAATATTCTTGAAGCAACGGGACAGCCTTTATCAATGAAAAATGATTAAATTTTTATCAGAATAAAGGAGCCACCGTATTTCTGATCTGATTATTTTCAGGATTGTTGCTATCGATCTTCCAATCTGGTGTAAGGTTGTGGACAGAAAACATTCTTGTAGGCCGGACGAATTATTCTCCGGGCATCAAAGGTCAATTCCTCGAGTCGATGTGAACACCAGCCCGCTATCCGCGACATGGCAAACAATGGTGTATACACAGCATCGCGAATTCCTATACAGTTATAAACAAATCCCGAATAAAAGTCAACATTGGCACATACTCTTTTTGCTACTTTATCGCCCTTGAATTCATAAAAAATGTGCGGAGCAAGTTTTTCAATGGTTTCATATAGTTCAAATTCTTCCAGACGTCCTTTTTCTATGGCAAGTTCGCGTGCCTGTTTTTTAAGTAAAACAGCCCGTGGATCCGAAATAGTGTAAACAGCATGGCCTATGCCGTAAATCTTTCCTGAACCATCGTAGGCCTTTTTTTTCAGAATTTTATACAAATAATCAGTAACCTCGGTTTCATTGTCCCAATGTTTTACATTCTGCTTGATATTGTCCATCATGCCCAGAACTTCATGGTTGGCTCCTCCGTGAAGAGGTCCTTTCAGTGAAGCAATGGCGGATGCTACCGCAGAATAGGTGTCTGTTTCCGTGGAGCTTGTAACACGAATGGTAAAAGTTGAATTGTTTCCTCCACCATGGTCGGCATGCAGAATAAGCGACAAATCGAGTATGTCCGCTTCCAGTTTGGTGTATTTTCCTTCTCCTTTTAACATCAGCAGAAAATTTTCAGCAGTACTGAGATCCTGATTTGGATGCCGTATTGAAAGGGTTTTCCGCTGATAGGCATGACGCATGGCATGGTAGGAATATGCGATTATAGTAGGGAATTTGGCAATAAGGTTCAGTGATTGGTCTACCAGGTTGTCCAGCGAATTATCTTCAGCTTTGGAATCAAGTGTGTAAAGCCCAAGAACAGAACGAGCCAGCATATTCATGATGTCGTTTCCCTTGAGCGAAAGGATCATATTTTTTGTAAATTCATCAGGAAGTTCTCTGATGGAGCCCATATAAGCCATGAATTCCTTCAGTTCTTTACTGTTAGGTAATTTTCCCGATAACAGTAGAAAAACAACTTCGTCAAAACCGTGTCTTTTTTCGTTGATAGAGCCCTGCACCAGATCTTCAACATCAATTCCCCGGTATATAAGTTTACCATCAACAGGAACCATTTTATCCCCGTCTTTCTGATATCCAACAACATCGCCAACATTGGTAAGTCCAACAAGAACTCCCGTATGATCAGCATTTCTCAACCCTCTTTTTACATTAAATTTTTCAAATAATTCGGGCGTTATGTAGGCTGAATTCTTAACATCATCCGATAGTTTTTTTAATTAGTTGATTCTTATTTCTTTCGGATATAGTATGGTTCATTGATAACAGTATTTTTGGTAAAACAAAACTTTAAAATTCAATAAATCAAGCTGGATGCATCTACATCCTTACATGCATTATAGAGGTTCTCCATTAATTCGGGAATCTTCGATTTAGGAACAGCCGAAAATGCCAGCCGGATAACATTTCCCAGCACAATAACACCGGTGCTGTATTGGTTAAGCAATTGAAGTCTTACCTGTTCTGCATTCAGGTTTTTCTTTAGCCGTACGCACATAAAATATCCCGAATTAAAAGGAACAGGTTCGAAATATTCAGCGTATTTAATGTTTTTAAAGGTTTCTTTCAGAATATCGTACCGGGATTTGAGTATATCGTATTTTCTTTTTTTAGAGTTATCGTAATCGGCATTGGAATAAACATTCATTAGCAACGATTGTGATAAGTGGCTGATATTGGAAATATTTCCACGGATTGCACCGGCAGTTTTATTTTCCAGAGCTTCATATAACTCAGGGGAGCCATTTTTAATTCCGTATGTTATAAAACCTACACGAAAACCCCAAACATAGTCTTCCTTGGTTGGTCCATCGAGTTTAACCGCCAGAACATTTTCATGCAAATTGGCAAGTTTTACAAAAATTGATTCGGTAAATACTTTGTCCTCATATACAAGGCCAAAATAGGCATCATCAATCATTACCACAACATTTTTACCTTTTTCTGCCTGTTTACTTATTTCAGTAACAATCATATCGATTTCGGCAGTTAGAGGAGTATATCCTGACGGATTATTCGGAAAGTTTAACAAAATATTAACCTTATCTCCTTCCACAGCATTAAGTTTTTGCGAAAAGGCCTCAATGTTGAAGCCGCCATTCTTAAATAACTCAAATGTAACTACTTTAGCTCCATAGGCATTTTCAAAAATGAGGTTGTAATTTTCCCAGTAAAGATCAGAAAGCACTACAGAATCATTTGCATCGGTAAATAAATAACCCAGTATGCTGATTCCGTGTGTTAATCCGTTTGTAGCGATAGGTTTACTTATGATTGTGTTATTAAGGGATGGGTTCTTTTTGAAAATAAACGACTTCCAGAGCTCTCTCAGTTCGGGTTTACCAAAACTGGGTGCATATGGAAATATACTGTTTACCGGTAAATTTATAAGCGAATCAAAGGCAGGAAGGTGCATCGATGTTCCATCATCTTCAACAGCTTCTCCT
>JAAUTT010000278.1 GCA_012031335.1 Bacteroidales bacterium
CCCTTCTCCTCGTAGGAGAAGGGCTAGAGATGAGGCCATTACACAAATCTGTCATCGGTAGAGGTAACCCCAGGTGAAATGGTGCATAATAGGCTAATGACAGGGCATTCCGTAGAAATATTTTCATCCGTCCTTTTGTCTTGACACAAAAGGACCAACTAAGGCGTAGCCGATCTCACGACCGGAGGGAGTAACAAGTCAAGGCTTACAAAAAATTGGCTAAAAACAAAAATTCTGTCCTGCTGCGGGGATAAGACGCTACTTTAAAGTAAGTTTTTAAATTTCTGGAACCTATTTACTCCTTAGCAATTGAATTATTCTTGCTATCTATACCGCTCGAATCCCCTCACGACGGCCAGAATTTAGTTTTTTTAACGCCATTTTTTGAAGGCCGATCCCAAACCTTGAGCATCTCGATTTTATTGCAGCTTAAAAGAAACTCCTCATAAACAGTTTTATACACAAATCTGTCATCGGTAGAGGTAACCCCATGGAAATGGGGCATAAATGTATGACAAGCTATTCGTATTGGATTTATCCTTCGCACCACTCACAGGAGATACGATAGTGAAACCTGTAGTTTATAACTGGCCACCGTCGGAGAAGTTCAAATTCCTCCGGTATTCTGATGGTGTTTTACCTGTATATGATTTAAAAGCTTTGTTGAAAGCAGCTTTAGAATTATAGCCAACCTGTTCGGCAATCTCTTCGATGGTGAGGTTTGAATTTTCGGCAATTTTCCGTTTCGCTTCTTCGGTGCGGTACTCGCTTAAAATATCGAAAAAGCTTTTCCCGAGTTTTTCGTTGATTACCTGCGAAACGTGGTGTGAGGCTTCTCCTATGGTTTTTGCGGTATCAGTAAGCGATATAATGTTATTGGTGAAATATTTTTCTCCTTCGAATAATTGAACAAGTTTAGCTAGTATTTCATTTTTTTTCTCTTCGGACAACGATGACTTTTCGTATTTCGGTTTTGGAGATTCCTTTATCACTTCCGGAGTATGTTTGGGATTGAAATTCCTGGCAAGTGTAACAAAACCGGATACATACAGAATAAGAGCAATGTATGTGCCGATAATGAAGTCTCCCAGATCGCGTTCGTAGGTTAATTTGACATAAATAACCAGAACAGTAATAAATATGGAATGAATCAAATGCCAGCTCCAATACCTTAAGATAGATGCGTTTTGAGTGGATTTTTCGGGGTTATTCTTCCGGTAATCCCAAATCAGAAAAAACATAAGATAAAGGTATACCAGAAACTGGCTTACATATAAAGAAGACAATGACTTGCGAAGTGTAAGCGGGTCGTCGTTAAACCGTAAAGCTGCATCGATATAGCTCCAATCGGGCTGGTAACAGTATACGTAACTGTTGTACTTGAATTCATCGGGCTGAATAAAGTAAAGAAAGCAGTAAAGAAAATAGAAAATAAACGGGAAAAAATGAACATGATCTGCCCATGAGTATCTTCCTGAAGTTCTGGCTTTCAAAATCAGGTATAGCAAAGGCATGGGAAGGAAAACAAATGCTTCGGAGTAATTTTCAATACGGATTACTTTAACAATTAAGCCGGTGTAGTTCAGAAATATTTCCGAAAGGATGATAAAAAATGTGATCAACAGGAATGCAAAAAAAAGGTTATGCAGTTCCTGCCGCTTTTTTTTCAGGAGATAGAAATAAATCAAAAAAACACCTTGCGACAAACCAAGCAGGATAAACAAGGCAAAAATATCCAATCGCAACTCGAACTGCATTTTTTTTCTTTTATACCGGTATGATGATTCTATTTATTCCCGGTAATCAAAAGTAAAAAATAAGGAATGATATAACTTTATGATGAACAATTTTTTTAAAAGCTAAATTAGAAAATCATAACCTTAAGAAAGGACAGTCAAAATATTTTCAACATATGATTACACCCCTTCTTAAATATGAACAAAGATTAAAAATTCTACTATACATTTTGAATCTTCATAACCCTAATTTTTTGAATTGTATGGGTTACGGTTCACTTTACTTTATTTCCCCCCACTCATTTCCCTCAACAGATCAAAAATCCTTTTTCCTGACGGAAGATATTCCCCAGTTTACAGGTACGCTCTGGTATCCTTCATCAAAACCCTCGCCTTTCATACGGAAGTCGAAATACCCCCATGACGCATATTCGCTGGTAGCGGCAATAAAATTATTATACGGCTTTTCGAAATCGAAATGGTCGTCTTCGTTAAACAGGATGGGCATGGTTTTATAACCTTCCACAGCGCGTGTTTTACGAACCATTTCAGCTATTCTGGCCGGATCGGCTACGCCATTTCCATGCAAAAAAAGATAATCGGAAACCTCAACTACGCTTTTAGGAGGAATAACGCCTCCGCAAAAGCTGGTGCTCACCATAAATCTCCGGCCATTTCTTTCTATGTTTTTGCCATCACTATCAGTTCATGAATACGGTCGGCTTTGAGAATTGGTAGGTCGTAAGCTTTGTTGTCGCTTTCGTTTCCCACTTCGATAAGGATATTTGTATAATTCCTGTCGAATAACCAGTTGATGGTATTGGTTACAGCTCTTTTAGCTGCCTCCTCCCCTGCCAGACGTTGATCCTGCCCAAAATAGAATATACTCACAATGGGAACCATCCCAAGCTCGTCGGCTTTATCAAGAATTCTTTCGAGACGTGCCATATAATCTGGCCGCAGATCGCCGGTTTCCGTCAGTGCTGAGTTATGCCACGGTTGTTTGGACGAATAACCCTGCGGACTTCCTCCTGCAGACAAATGGTAAACGACAAAAGGCCATGCTTTCTCCAGTCGGTCATGGCTGCAATAAATTCGCGGGTATTTCTTTCGGCATCCCAGGTTTTGGTATCGGGATAGTTCCACATCGAAACAGTTTCGGGATTCAGGTCGTCGAAAATACCCTGCACCATGCGCGAGTTGGGAAGCAGACCTTCCACCTTGTAGCCACGCCATGACCTGCCTTTCAAGGTGGGTTTGCCATTGATGTAAAACTTTTCCCCTACAATGGACACATGTGTTTTTCGTTTGGGAAGCTTTGCTTTATTCTGTGAAAACAGATTGCCGAAGGGCAGGATGCAAATCAAAAGCAGGCAGAAGTATTTCATAGTAATGATTTTGTAGTAAATATAATAAATGGTTACCATTTTTAAAGGAAGTCATTTTTGGACTATACATATTTCCCAGTTAATTTTTATGCTTTATCGAAAAATTACCTAGGTAATTTTTACACTTTTCGATAATTTTACCTAGGTAATTTTTTTTACTTTCCATACTTTTACCAATAATATAATGATCTAAAGCATGATTCAGGAAGTATTCCATTTACAAAATCCCTGGAGAGTAAAAACAAATTACTCTTTTAAACTTAAAGGAAGAGGTATCATTGAAACAATTCATTCAAATCTCGAAAATGAGTTAATTCTTGGATTAATAGGTTCCAGGCAGGTTGGCAAAAGTTCAATAATATTTCTTACAATTGAATACCTGATCAAGAAAGGTGTAAATCCAAATAACATCTTCTATTTCAACCTGGATGATTTTAAACTCCATGAAGTTTTTTCCTCCTTGCCAGCTTTTTTTGAATTTATTGGTAAATCAGATGAAAGGAAATATATACTGATTGACGAAATTCAGCGCCTTGCATCTCCCGGACTTTTTTTAAAAGAAGTTTATGATCTGAAAAGGAATCTTAAAATTGTTTTCAGCGGATCGTCTCAACTGGAAGTAAAGTCAAAAACCAAAGAGCATCTTGTGGGACGTGCCAGGATTTTTCAGATTAACCGGTTATCTTTTCAGGAATACCTGGATTTTGCATCACCCATAACAAAAGTGAAGCATTGACCCAAATGCTTCTGTTTGGATCTTATCCGGCAGTGGCAAAAGAAAGTTCAACACTGGAGAAAAAACTACGAATTAAAGATATCTTTCAAAGTTATGTTCAGAAAGATTTGGTTGATTTTTTGGAAATAGGGAAAACTGATACTTACAACAGGCTTTTAATAAGGTTAGGGAATCAAACAGGAGAGCTGTTGAATATAAATGATTTGGCCAATAACCTGGCAGCAAAAAGAATTGAGGTCGAAAAATACCTCGATATTCTTGAGCAAACATTTATTTGCAAAAGAATCTATCCATTCCATAAAAATTATAACAAAGAAATTACGAAAACTCCCAAAATATTCTTCCTTGACCTGGGACTTCGCAATTTCATTTTAAACAACTTCAACAGTTTAGAGACAAGGACAGATACAGGAAGTTTATTTGAAAACTTTTTTTTAAACGAATTACTTGCTCAGGATTATTACGGAATGAATAAAATCAATTTCTGGCGTACAACTAATCAGAGTGAAGTTGACTTTATTGTTCAAAGCGAGAACCTGCTGGAGGCAATTGAGGTAAAGTGGAGCGGCAAAAAAAGCTCCTAAAATCCGTTTGAAACTTTGCACGATCATTACAGTGGGATAAAAACCAGAGTGGTTACTAAGGATGATTTTATTCTCTCATAATCCTAATCGCTTTTAACAACCCGGCAATTCTTTGATAACCTCAAAAAATGTCCTATTTTCGATCCGACAAAAACTAAATCTTATGCTATTAACTCAACTACCCTTCTGCAAAGAAACTTTATTTCTCTTTCAATTTTTTGCTTGCTATTATCAGTGACCAGTCATGCCCAGGGGACCAAAATCCCCCTCCAGCCTGGCGAAAAGATATGGTCGGGAGCCATCAAAGAAGGCCATAAAATGCCTTTTGCTCCGGGGTACAAGTTCGACTTTTATGCAAATAATATGTATAATCAGATTCAGCCTTTGCTGCTCAGCAACCAGGGCTTGTGGGTCTGGAGCGAAGAGCCCTATGCCTTCGAAATTCAAAACAACATGCTTACGGTTTATAATGCCAAAGGTGAAATCAAACATGGCCGGTCAGGGAAATCGATCTCCAGCGCCCGCGATTATGCTGCTGCCACTTTTTTCCCTGCTTCCGGAAAAATACCCGATGAGCTGCTTTTCTCCCAGCCCCAGTTCAACACATGGATTGAACTTACTTACAACCAAAACCAGGAAGACATCCTGAAGTATGCCCGGGCCATCATCGATAACGGTTTTGCTCCCGGCGTGCTGATGATCGACGACACCTGGCAGGAAGATTATGGCAAATGGGTGTTTCATCCTGGCCGTTTCCCCAATCCTAAAAAAATGATGGACGAGCTGCACAAAATGGGTTTTAAGGTGATGCTATGGATGTGCCCGTTTGTGAGCGCCGACCAGGCCGTGATTGTGCGCGAAATTATGAAAGGCAAAGGTTTTCTTTTACAGAAGGAAACGCCCCACTACCTCCTGGCAACAGGCAAAACACCCGGCTATGATTCCCTGGTGGAACGGCTATTCAGCATTGCTCGACTTTACCAATCCGGCTGCTGAAAAATGGTTTGTGGGTCAGCTCGACTACCTTGTAAACGAATTTGGTGTAGATGGCTTTAAACTCGATGCAGGCGATATGGATTTCTACCCCGAAACCGCATTGAGCATGACTCCCGCATCGCCCAACAGGCACTCGGAGCTTTATGCCCGAATCGGATTGCGCTACCCCTTGAACGAGTACCGGGCTTGCTGGAAACTGGCCGGTCAGCCGCTGGCGCAGCGTCTTCACGATAAAAACCACAACTGGGAAGATGTTCAGAAACTTATACCGCACATGATTACCGAAAGTCTTGCCGGATATACGTTCTCGTGCCCCGATATGATCGGCGGTGGCGACTACACCAGCTTCCTCGACCTGAAATCGTTCGATCAGGATTTGGTGGTACGCTCGGCACAGATCCATGCTTTGATGCCCATGATGCAGTTCTCGGTAGCTCCCTGGCGTATTCTCGATAAAGAACATATGGATGCCGTGAAGGAAGCGGTTAAAATCAGAGAAAAATTCACTCCCCGGATCATGGAACTGGCACGTGAATCGGCCAAAACGGGCGCTCCGATTATCTGTTCGCTCGATTACTATTTCCCCGGTCAGGGTTTCGAAAGTGTAAACAACCAGTTTATGCTCGGAGAAACTATATTGGTGGCTCCCGTCGATAAAAAGGAAACTTCCAGAACAATTGTATTGCCAAAAGGTAAATGGTTGGGCGACATGGTAAGGTTTACAAAGGTGGAAAATCGTACACCATTGAAGTGCCGATTATCAGACTTGCCTTATTTTGTTTTACAGAAAAAATAAATTATGAACTTTAATTCCATGACATTGAAGTATGTTCTACTGGTTTTGCTGTTGCAACGAATTCATGTTGCCGGAAAACAT
>JAAUTT010000279.1 GCA_012031335.1 Bacteroidales bacterium
CGGGCATGAACCAACTTGCCATTTCTGTAATCGCCAATAAACCAATTACTCTTATCGCTTGGAATCATAGAAACAACACCCGAGGTGCATACCTTTTCGCACAAACCACACCCGTCGCACGAGGTTTCGATTATGCTTACTTTCCCCTGGATATATTTTATGGCTCCAAACCGGCAGTAATTGATACATAAGCCGCAGTTTTTGCAGCCTGAGTAATCTATCTGGGCTTTGCTGCCCGTAATAAATTTCTCGGTTACATAATTCCGGGGCTGAAGTATTAAATGAAGGTTTGCTGCATCAACATCGCAATCGGCAACTACCATGTTTTTATCAATAGTAGCAAAGGCTGCGCTGAGACTTGTTTTACCAGTGCCTCCCTTTCCACTTAAAACGGTTATTTCGTTAAGATTTGACATTTAAGTATTTACTTTTAATGGACTGGTACGACGGGAGTGAATTAACATTCCACTTTGCCACAATGGTACCTTTATGTAAAATGATGAGTCCGGGGTTAGCCCTTACAATAGTTTTGAGGGTTATCGGGTCGGTTAGATAAAACTCATACCCAATATTCCACGTGTTTTTGAGAGCTGATATTTTCTCACTGTCGGATGAGGTAAGGCCTATGAACTTATGACCATCAGCAGTTGCCTGGTCGTAAAGCAAGTTGATAGCAGTCTGGTGTTTAGTTCGCGACTTTTTCAGATCGTAAGCTATTACGATAAAATAATAGCCTGTGTCGGTAAGTATTTCCTGGGTGATATCGAGTCCTGATATTGATTCGATTGAAAAATCGTGTATAGGAGGCTGGTAACCCTGCTTAATGAGTTTTGGTTCACCCGATTTTACAAATTTCCAGTTTGAATTTGTTCCCCAATAGGTTGAATCGGCCATATATGCCTGGCTCTCTATTTCAATCATTTTCATGTTTATGGTGTCCATCAGCGTAAAATACTGTTCGTAAACATGGGCTGGAGTACCTTTGGGCGTTTTCATTTTTTCGGGAATATTCGTTCCGATTTTATATGGCCGGAAATCAATTATTGGAAGATCATAGTAGTTGTAAAGAGAAAAACCGGTAATTAAAAGGACAATAATTATCGATACTTTTCTTTCGGTTTTTAATTTTATCCAGCGTATAACTGCATTACGATATTTGAATGAGATAATTGCCGCTGTCAGAATTGCCAGATTCTTGAAGAAGGTTTGCCAATTGGTAAGAATAATAGCATCGCCGAAACATCCGCAGTCGTGCACCGGATCGGTTAATGCAAGCCAGAATGTTAACGGAGTGAAGAAAGCCATAAAAATAAGAGCGCCCCAGTTGGCACATTTATTTTGGATAAAAAGGATCAGACAAACCCCAATTGTAAATTCGGCAGCGCTTAAAACCAATGCCATAGAAAAAGCAGCCGGTTCGAGCCACGACATGTTAAAAGCATTGAAGTAGTCGATAAACTTGTAGGTCGACCCTAGTGGATCCACAGCTTTTACAAATCCCGAAAAAATAAAAACAAAACCTGCAATCAGCCGCGAAAGAATAATCAGCAAAGTAATGGCCGTTCTCATTTGTTAGCGTTTGAAACGATTCTTTTTAAAAGTTCCGTAAACTGTTCTCTGTATTTGGGAGACAATTCTGCAATTAAGCCTCCTCGTGAATAAATTTCTGCGATTTCCTTGTCAAAGGGTATTTCCATGAGCAATGGAATCTTTTTCTCCTTCAGCCAGTCGAAAACATCCTCATTTCCTAAACCAGCCCTGTTTATGATCACACCGAATGGTTTGCCCATTACCTGGAGAGTTTCGGCCGAAAGCTTCAAATCGTTCAGTCCAAATGGGGTTGGTTCGGTAACCAGCGCCACAAAGTCGGCATCCACAACGGTGGCAATAAAAGGACACGATATTCCCGGAGGTGAATCTAAAATAGCCAGGTCGTGGTTGATGGTTTCGGCTATGGCTTTTTTGATAACAGGAACGGGGGAATAAACTCCAATTTCCGCCCGTGCTTCGATTAATTCAGCGTGTGTGTTATAAACCATGCCGGTTATTCGGCCTGTTATCTTTTTCTTTTCCTTAATGGCATTGAATTCGCAGGCTACCAGGCACGCGCCGCAGTCGTGGCATAACTCCTCAACAACCTGAATGAACCTGGCCGGAGGAAGCAGCACAATGGCATTGTATGCGCAGTATTGATGACATTTGCCGCAAAAACTGCAATCGTCCGCATTGATAACCGGGATGTTCTGGCTAACTGTAATGCCGAAAGTTTCCTGACCGCCTAAAAACTCAGCCACATTCGGTTCTTCTGCATCGCAGTCGACAAGAGTTACAGGGTAACCTTGCTTTTGCGCGGCCCAGAAAAGGTTGGTGGAGACCAGGGTTTTTCCGGTTCCACCTTTTCCGCTTGCTATGGCAATTTTCATAAATTTTAGTTTGTTCCTTTTTACTACAAATTCCCCTCGTTTAACCCCCAATGCATTGGCAATTACATCGCACTTCACCATAAGCAGGTAGAAAATGTTTTTATCGGTTTTTCCCAATAAGCCTTCCAGATTTCCCTGTCCTTTCGAAATGATGACATCGGCCCGGTGAAATACTTCCAGAAATTCATCGGAACAATGCTTTAAAATGGTAGAGGGAGCATCGTATCCATTCGAAATAACCTTTGCAATTTTATCCATGCCTATGTATTTGGCATCTTCAATGGTTGCATCGTTAATAATGGGTTGGTTGCGAACAGCAAAATAAACATCGGGATGTTTTAAAAGCTCCAGAAATAGTTTGTCGAATACAATTTCACCTGCATTATCGCCTAAATAAAGAATAGTTTTTGCCTTTGCAATTTCATTATGAAGCGCTTGCGAATCGTCGGCGGCAAATTGTTCTGTTAACACCTTGTTAATAGTGGTATGCAAATCGTACTGGTTATCAATACCAAAATCGATAATGTTACCTGCAATTGCCAACCTTAACGCGGTTTGAAAAGGATTGGCAGAATTGCGGATAGTATTTTTCAATTCCGGGTACATTTGTAAAACCTGTTCGTTGCTTAACCGTTTTATGTCCTTGTAAGGATCGGGGTTTAGCGTGTACCCCTGCAAAATCAGGTGAAGTTCCCTTGAAAAGGCCGGTGCAGAAAAACTGTTGTTGTTGATCAATTCCGAATAGAGCTCTGCCATTTGCATGGTGAATTTATTCTTGTTTTCAATACTAAGTTTTTCTTTGTCGATCAATTTCCCGAACGTTCGGGTGAAACAAAAGAAACAGCGATAATCGGAGATCATGATTTATTTTTAATGGTCGCAGGCATTGACTCCCGTAACAAGCGTGTTTTGGATCCAGTCGTTTACCAGTTCTTTTTGAAACTTTTGGGTAAGGCGCCCACTGATACATGAATATTTTGACCGGCAAACAAGTTCAATGCCCGTTGCCCCATACCACCGGCAATTACATTGGTTACGCCTCTTTCGGCAAGCCAACCGGGAAGAAGACCAGGTTCGTGCGGAGGGGGAGTTACAAGATCTTCCTTAACGATGGTGTTATTTTCGACATCAATAATCGAAAATTGTTGGCAATGGCCAAAATGCGAACATAAATGTCCGTTTTCCAAAGGGATAGCAATTCTTTTCATTTTTGAATTATTTAATTTTAAAATGTTACAACTCTATGCGACCAGGCAACCATGTTCACGCAATCGACCATTGTTGAAATGGGGCACAATTCAGAACCCTCAAGTTGACGCGATTTCATGCAAGTGCCACAGGCAAGGATTTCACCACCTGAAGTGACGAAATTCTTTAGCTGCTCGTCAACATTATATTTATGATGCGTTAAACCTTCGCATTCAACAGCTTCGCCCATCAGAAATACTTTCACGTCATGACCCTGTTTTAATGCTGCGGTTGCAAACCGAAAAGCATTCCAGGCTTTTTCATGCTCTTTTGTTTCTATGATTATTCCGAAGTTCATTCGTGAATTTTTAAGTTAGAGAATTAATAAAAAATAAAAGCTGTCCCGGAAGAAAACCTTTGATGAGACAGCTTTTGTTCTCCTTTCAGACGTTTCCGCTGAAGCGTCCTCTTCCTAAACCTCTGCCAAAACCACGACCACGACCTCTTCCCAATCCATGGCCAAAAATCTGGCCTTGTCCGGGGGATTCTACATCGCGGCTTTGCATGATTTCTTCATCCGTTTTACCCCTGTTTTCGGGGTTGCACCGGCCCATTCTTCTGCCGGTCATAGGGCCATCACCAATGGGGCCCTTTTTGTTTAATCCAGGCATAACTGACCTCCTTTTTAAAATTACTGTTATTTTAATCCGCTTTTTAAGCGTTTTCCTAAACCTTCTCCGCCACCCGACTTCCGTCGTAAGCCCATTCCTTTGCCCAGTTTTTCAATAGCTTTATTATCGGCTTTTTCCTGGCAGTAACCTAGTCCGCGCCCCGTTTTTTCGCTTTTTTCGATTGGTCCTGTTTTGTCGAGTTGTGGCATTTATTTGTGATTTAATAAATCGATTACCTGTTGAACCGTTTTTTCGGGATCGGCAAGAACAATAAGCTGAATCTGCAAACTGTCGAATAGCGATTTTACTTTTGCACCAAACTCGCCCGACACAACCTTCTTGGCACCTTTCGATGCAACCAGCTGCACCGATGCTGGTCCTGCGCCTTCCACATTTTCCTTGTTATGGTTGGGGATAAATTCAGCCGATTTATCGTTGGTATCGTAGATTACAAAATAGGAGCAACGACCAAAACGGCTGTCGATCTTTGAATCAAAACTATTCCCTGTTGATGTGATTGCTATCTTCATTTTAATACAATTTAAGTTTTTTAGGTTTTTCATATCGGGCTTGCCTTTGCGTACCATGTGGCAATTGCAGTCGGCACAGGTTTCCATGCGGCAGGGGATTCCGTTTGCATGAGTCTTCTCCCTGCCACATTGCGGACAGATACAAACAAGCCCTGAAATTTCCCCGGCCTGGCTTTCGCTGTATTGTTCAATTTTTTCGGAACAGCACAGAGCGCAGTTTGTAACTCTCTGGTCTTTTTCAGGATGGTTAAACCAGCATCCGCAGTTAAAACACGAAAACCATTCACTGTCGAAATATACCTTGCCACCTTCGAAAACAATAGGTAACCCCTGTACAAATGCCTGGGCAACTTTACGACGGGCACTTTCATAAATACGGGCAAAGGTGGGCCTGGAAACATTCATCACATTAGAGGCTTCTACCTGGCTCAGCAATTCAAAGTCGCTTAACCTGACAGCTTCATATTCTTCATAATTCATTACCACCGGAGTTTTCTCCTCGTGTAATCCAATAGGACGAAATCCCTTAAAATGAGGGGGATTAGTCATTTTTCGTATTCGTTTCGGTCGTGGCATAATGAGCAAATGATCGAAACAAAGATAATGAACAAATGATTTTAAATATCTGTTTTGACTTGATTATTTTTAATGAATGTTGTAAATTGTTTCCAAATAGCTTAAAAACTAAAGTCTTAAGAGTTGCATAAAAAAACACATATATTTGAACAAATCCTTAATAGGAATTGTTCTTATTAAAGATATATTCAAATATGGAGAAATATTCAGAGATAAAAACTAAGATTTCAGCAGCAGGATTGAAAGTTACGCCTCAAGGGTAGCCGTATACGAGGCGGTTATCAACTTAAATCATCCATCGGCCGATCAGATTCAGGCGCATGTAAAGCAAAATCACCCGGGAATATCTACCGGGGCGGTGTACCATATCCTTGAGTCGTTTGCTGAAAATGGGTTGTTGGTTCGGGTTAAAGACCGGAAAAGGGGTGATGCGTTACGATGCTGTTCTTGAAAAGCATCATCATTTATATTGCGAAGAATGCGATAAAATAACCGATTACTACGATCCGGAGCTTGATGCCCTACTGGATAATTATTTCAAATCCAAAACAATCGACCGCTTTTCGGTAAAAGACATTAAACTTCAAATAGTTGGTACTTTTAATCATAACAAATAATTCATTTTATCATTAATTTTTTAAAAAAATTATGGAAACAATTCAAAAATGCAATCACTCTACCCCAGAATTGGGGAAGCCGCCCCGGAATTTAAGGCAGTAACCACACAAGGCCCAATTAATTTTCCAGCCGATTATAAAGGAAATTGGGTAATCCTTTTCAGTCATCCTGCCGATTTTACCCCTGTTTGTACCTCGGAGTTTATGACCTTTGCAAGTATGGAAAACAAGTTTGCCGATGTTAACTGCAAACTGGTTGGTCTCTCAGTCGATGGCCTTTACA
>JAAUTT010000280.1 GCA_012031335.1 Bacteroidales bacterium
GGCTTATATTGGTACTTGTTGCAAACTCGTCAGTGGAATATTGGGGCGTAAAATTTTATTCGAACTCTTTTTAAAATATTCCTTAAAGTTAACTAATTTCTGCTGATGTTTGTTTTCTATAACCCATTTGGGTAAGTGGTGTAAATTTTTAAAGCTGTTATTAAAATGAGTAATAAATTTTCCTACGGATTGGTTATTTTGGAATTTATTTTAGTGAAGCAAAAACAAAAAACCGCTTAAAATGTGACATTTAAGCGGTTTTGATTTCGTTTGGTAACGTTCTGGCGGAGAAAGAGGGATTCGAACTTTCCTAAAATTTCCTTAAATATAGTGGGTTTGCCGAGGTCATAATTCAAAAGGTAACCGAATAGGTAACCTTACAATTTGAATGGTATTGCACTGTTTTGAAAGAACTTAACTGCATAAAATTACAAATATTCGGAGAATTTACCAACTAATTGAGGCTAAATTGATGCAAAATATATGATCACAGAAAGCAGGAATTTGTCAGGATTGCAAATGTTTTTGTTTGAATCAATCCTATAAGCAGGATGCAATTTCGTCAACAGAAATACCGGTAAACTCTGCAAATTCATAGACACTGATGAATTGTCCCTTCTTTTTATTTTTGCTTAAGCGAAGCTTATTAAGAAGGTTCCGACAGTGCCTGATATCTCTTCCGGTTATCCGTTGCACATCCTTTGGATAAATAATGAGTCGTTTTAGTTTCATTTATATTCAGGGTGCGCTTTGACTGCCCTTTCCCTGCCCTTTGACAGGGAGATGACATTGTTTTTCCAAATGTAATAAATTCCAAAATAACAAAAAACATGATTTTTGGGTACAAAAACGGTTAAATAGGACCTTTCAATACATGCTGATTATTAGGTAAATAAATATTAATCTAGCTTTGAATTGATTTAAATTTTAAAGCTATGGCAAAGCAAAAAGGAATTATTAAACTGGAAGGTACTATCGGGGATATTGCCTTCTACAAATCACAGGATGGGCACCTGGCCAGGGAAAAGGGTGGTGTGTCCGGGGATCGGATCAAAAATGATGCGACTTTTGCTCGCACAAGGGAGAACATGGATGAGTTTGGAAGAGCCGGTGCGGCTACAAAACTCTTAAGGATTGCTTTCAGACAATATCTGCTGAACTCAGCCGACAATCGTCTGGTAAGCCGTTTGACCAAGGCTATGATGGAGGTTGTTAAGGCTGATGCAACCAGCACCAGAGGTCAAAGGAATGTTTTGGATGGCGAGCTCGAATTGCTGGAAGGGTTTGAATTCAACATCAACGGAAATCTTACCTCAACTTTTTATGGGGCAATCATCGCGACAATCGACCGTGCAACCGGAGCCCTCCAGGTTGCTGTTCCGGCATTTTCTCCTGATGTGGCAGTTGTGGCTCCCGAAGGTGCAACTCACATTCGTTTGGTATCGGCTGGTGCTGCTATCAACTTCGAAGCCGGAAATTTTGAGGTGGTAACTTCTCAGAGTCCGGAGATACCTCATACTTCAGCTCAGGTTGCAGCATCAAACCTGTTGAACCAATTGCCAGCGAATAACCCTAATCCGTTGTTTTTGGTGTTTGGTATTGAGTTCTATCAGCAAGTGAACGGAGCAAGTTATGCCTTGAAAAATGGGCGTTACAATGCACTTGCGATTGTAAGAGTGTTGGGCCTGTAAGATCCAGAGTCATGGAAATGTTTGTAAAACCTGAAGTCTTTTTTTTATCACTCATGTCGGTACTACTTGCTGTTGTTGCATATTTTATAAAGCAGCTGCATACAGATTTCAAAAGAGTTGAAAAGGATGTCACCGAGGTTAAAACAACCACAGCCTTGATAAAAGCAGAATTTAAAGGAATCAATGATTTGATGAACCAGAAAATTGAATTCCTGGAAAAACGAGTTAGTCATTTTGAATCGATCATTTTTAAAAAACCTGAACATGGCAAAGAAAGGAATGAACTTAGTTGAGCGTCTGGTCGCTCCAACATCAAAATTTTTTCGGGTAATCCGTAATGTTGGACTGTGCCTGGCTGCAGCAGGTGGTGCAATCATTGCCACTCCTGTGGCTTTACCTGTTGGTCTGGTCACTATCGCGGGTTACCTGACAGTCGCAGGAAGTGTTATGACAGCTGTCGCACAGGCAACCGTGGACGGAGATTAGAGCAGGTAATTGTTCTTTGGAAGCTCAGGTGTTATTACCTGGGCTTTTTTTTAATAGAATCAAGTCACAAGAATCAAGATTAAATGCCGAAATTCTGTATTCTGTTTACCTCAACCAAACCATCATACTTTAAAAGAAAAAAGAAAAACCGAAAAAAATAAAAAAGAAAGCGGTACCCATAAGCGGCAGCTATTGGATGCAAGGTTCAGGACAAAAATATTACAACTAACATTTAACTATCCAATATTTTTGGCCTGACCCGAAGGGCTTGACCTTGCAAATCCAATATAGCTGCCGCTTAACTTCGCTTGATTTTTTATTTTGGGTTTTATATTTTGTTTTAAGTATTCAAGATGCAATGATATTACACAAAAAAAGTAAGCCACCCCTAAAAGGGCAGCCTACTAATTGTAACCGACAGCCATGATAGCCGAATGTAGAACCATCCGATTTTATAATACCAATAAAGTTTTAAACCGGCAGACTTGTAAACGTAAATGAGCAGCCACCAGCCACCCAAATTACAACCGAAAGTATACAGTGAAACATAATAGCCTTTTTCGCCCCGGCTGGGAGCCATAGATGCAAGGGCAGACCAAAAAATACTACCCGACGAAGGAGGTGTGGAGATTTTTTGAGGCTGGCGCAGCGAACCCTTAGCAGCTTTGGAAACCAGCCGGGAACTTTGGTGTTATGTTTGGTGTAATAGAAACAGAAGTAAGTATCGAGTAGCAAGTAATGAGACTATTACAAACAGATCGTCTGTAACTAATAGATTATTTGAAGGAGAAACCAAACTGGCTGCAATTTTTCATTGCGGCCAGTTTGGTTTTCCGGCGCGAGCCGTTGCGAGTGGGGCCGCCGGTGGCAGACAGGGAGAACGGAGTTTGTTGGATGGCTACTGCTTGCAGCAAGGGGCTGGCGGGGGTTTTTGATTCCTAAGAGACTAATAGAACCAAGAACCAGAAGCCAGGACTAACAGCCGAAAAAATAACACTTCTCAAAAACCATGACAGCCCTGCAGCCGGCGGCCCCTCGCAGGCTCGCAAAAAGTGGGCAGCGGCTGGATTTTAAGGGGGTGATGAGGCACGAGGCACCGCCTTAAAAGACAGAGAGAGCTGCCATGAGTGGAAACCGCCAGAAAGCAACAGGCATGCCAGCCTTGTCTCGCAGGGCAACCCGTAAGGGCGGTACAGCTTATTTTATACCTTAAAAAATAAACATGCTATAAAATGGGCTGTACCGGGCTGGCATGACTGTTGCCTGGCGGTTGGAGCGAATACCTATTTACCTGGGGTTTCCGGGGAGATCATTTGGAGGAGGAGTTAATTACCGGACCTGAAACGGGAAGATGAAGCTCACGGAATACTGGCCTTAGAATTTAAAAAGCCTACTCATACCGGAGTAATGAAAGAATGATTATATTCTTGCTCTAATAAATGATTAAATTTTAATCTATGATCGTGGGTTGGTTTCGCATAGAGAGGTTATTGAAAAAAAGTTTGAAGTGCAAATGACTGAAAGGCTGGAGTATTTAACGAATTATAATTTACATCCGGGGGATGATTGCGTTTTCGTGGGTACGCAAAAGTCGAATGAGTTTATGACCATGCATTATGGCATGATTCCTTTCTGGACAAAGGAAAATACAGCGTATTATCATGCACCTATGGAAGGGAGCAATCATGAAGGAAACTCTAAAATGGGGATTATCCTGGATCCTGTTTTTCGCAAACCGATCCGGGAACAGCGTGGAATATTACCTATCGATTATTTTATTGTAGAAACGGATTCCGGAATCCCATACCTGGTATTTTAAAAGAAAGAAGCAACGACCAATTGGTCTGGCTTGTGTGTGGGATATGTGGAAGAAAGAAATGACCGATGATTTAACGTTTGGTTTTTCAATCATTACTGTACCTACCTTTGGAAAGTTCGAAAAGATAGGAGTAAAAAGAATGCCCATGATATTGACCGACCATCATTATAAAAAATGGCTTCGGAATAACCTGCAACTTACCCAGGTAACCCAAATGTTCTGCTCTTTTGATGATAAGGAATTAAATGCATTTCCAGTTTCACCTGAAATACTTACAAATAGAAGTAATGATAAAGCATTGATCGAAGCCCAAGGTGAAGTTATTGAAAAACCAAAAACTGAGATGGTAATGCCGAAAAAGGAAGGATGGTTCCACCGGAGGAGGAAATTTGAAGATACAGAGCCGTGGGGAGTAAGAAGACTGGGATAATCCTTGAATTTAAGGATAAACGATCTGGTTATAAAATAATTGTTATATTTGACGCATAATTCAAGTAATAATCAATTTGGATTTGTTGGTTAGTTGAAGGCCTGGTCGTGAGACACGGCCTTTATTTGTTTTATAACTTACAGCGGATGCTTGTTCACCTGAATTGAATATCACAGAATAACTGATTTATTTTCACGCATAAACATTTTCCCAATTAAGGGGAAAGTGGGGCAAGTTGAAAGTCAATTATTTATTAGTTGTTTCCCATTATATAATCCTAAATATAAATCTGTAGTCCCTTGAATTATTAGTATTAAAAATGATTCATTAATTCGATTGTTTTTATATTGTTCTTTAATCATTTTGATATCTGTAAATGATGGGGACGGAATAGGCTCTGGGTGAGTATGCCATTCACCTAAATAAATAACTTTCCCTTCGGATTTATAAAATTCTGAGTTGACTATAATTTGTGCTGCTTTTCTATCTCGTTCAAACCTATATCTAGACGCTTTATCCGATGAATTAGGTTCAGAGATTTTTGATATGTAAATATTATTATCCTCATAAACATAACCTAAAATGATTCCACCGGATTCATTTTGATAATGATTCTGTTTATACTTATCAAGTATGAATAAGACTTCATCAGATATGTGGATGGAATGATTACTTCTTATTACTATCATTATTTAAATAGAAAGTATTGATACTATATGGTTCATTAGCAACATATGGCTTATTTAATGAAAGTCCTAAATCTTTTGCTAAATCAATATTCCCCGTCCATTGGATTGCCATACTTTGTTTTGAATTATTTTGGATAGTAATTTTAAGCCACTTATATATAGCTGATAAAAATAGCACTACATCATTTCCGGAATATGGTGTATAAGAAGTTTGGCATCCTGCTTCTTGTTTCGAAAGTATTGGATTACTTTTTAGGTATTCGGCGGAGTCAATTAAATTATAACGATAAAACTGATTGTCGTATAAATCAGATATAGTATTCTTATCCTCTGGATGGATAAATAAGCAATGCCCTCCAATAGCATAAGGCTCTACCCAAAAGAAAAACATTGGTACTGTTATTAAACCTTCACGCTGTTTATTCAATAAAAAATTTTCTATGTTTTGATTTCCAATTGCAATGAATGCGTAGGAACAGTCATTAAAGTAGTTGCTATATTCTGTTATTACTGCCTCAAGTTTAAGAGACTTTATAGAAACATCTTGGTCGGGACGAATATTCTTTATGTATTCTTTTAATGCGACTGTTTTGAATGAATGAATATTATTGATACCTAAAAGGTGGCGACCAAGATTTTCAATTTTTAATATATCATCATCGATCAATTTGAAGGAAGGGTAATTTAAACCGTTTAAGAAATAAATTAAATGTGAACCGATACTTCCCAAACCTGCAACCAGGAATGTAAATTTTGTATTTGCCATACCACTTGTTCTATTCTCTATTCGTTTATTGCTGTACTCATTAACGCAAATTCTTTCAATCTTATCATTTTTTTGGTATTTTGATAGTACGGCGAATGGGGTTAAACTTCCCGGGCGAAATCCATCTCTTTTAGTAGTCAGAACTTTATGTTTCCAACCCAATAAAATTGGTTTAGTAGTTGTTTCTGCCAAAAAGAAAATGTGCTTTTCCAATACGAAGGAATTAATATAATTTTTAAATGAAAAAGCGACTCTTGACTTAATGAGTTAAGAATGTCTTGATTATTCTGTAATCGGTAAGTAAATCTGCAGAGTTTTTGGCAATTAAAAATGCAGAGAAAATGGCAACAATAATGCAGAACTTTTCATCACGAAAATAGATAAAAATTATTCATTGATTATT
>JAAUTT010000281.1 GCA_012031335.1 Bacteroidales bacterium
TTTAAACACGAAGGCACCGCAGCCACCAAGAAATATCCCAAAATACCAAAACGTTGTGCCATTTGTGTTAAAATTGGATTTATTACTTCGGTAACCTTTTCTCTTTATTGATTTATTCGCATTCGCTCTTTATGTGGCGCTCCATTTGTTTCAAAAACATACTTAGAAGAAAATCCGTTTTTCGTCGGTACATTTTCTTAAACCG
Organism: Bacteroidales bacterium; assembly: GCA_012031335.1. The sequence goes on from JAAUTT010000281.1 coordinate 206, forward strand.
TCGGAATTCGATGTCTTACAATTCAACGTTTATTATCTTTGAAAATGATAGATATAAGTTATGTGGATAACTTTAAAGAAAATATTCAATCGGCGTCTGTTTGTGATCCTTCTCCATCTGATTGCATGGACAATTTTTATATTTTATCCGTTTATCTTTTTCAGAATACAGGTTTTTGGTAATGCCTTTTATTACAAACAAATCATCAACGCCTTCTTTCTGGCTCGGTCTTCTACTTCAGTTTTTTACTATCTCTTTCCGAGACTGATTAAAAAGATCAAACTGATAAAAAATGTACTTCTGCTTTTTAGCCTGATCATATTTATTCCTTTGCAGCAATACATGCTGGAATACTCTCTTTTTAACCGTATCGAGGAAAATCATGTGCAGATTATATCTCCGCTGTCCAAAGCCAAGATTGCCGAGTTTAGTGCCCCGTCAACACGAAAAGAAATAAGAGTTATTGTTCACAGAGACAGCATTACGCAAGACAGGTTTTTCAAGATCCCCCTGCCAGCTCATACGCTTTTTTTAACGAAACGCTGCAAACGTCCGTCTCATCGGTTCTGTTTATCCTCCTGGTGAGTGGTTTTTTAAGTGTTGCCGGAGAATTCTTTAAAACCGACAAAAAGCGGAAGGAGCTGGAAAACAAGCGACTGAACGCCGAACTTGCCTTCCTGAAATCGCAGGTGAATCCACATTTCTTTTTCAATACACTGAATACAATTTATTTTCTTGCCCATAAAAAATCGGATCAAACAGAGCATGTGGTGGTGAAACTTTCGGAAATAATGCGGTACATGATTTACGAATCGAATGCTTCCGAGGTAAGCCTGAACCGCGAAATTAAGTATCTGAGCGATTATATCGACCTGCAGAAAATGCGCCTTTCAAAAAAGGTGGAGGTTAAGTTTAATGTCCATGGCGATGCAGGTAACTTGCTAATTGCTCCCATGATGTTAATCCCGTTTATTGAGAATGCCTTCAAACACGGCATCAGTTATGCGGAGGAGTCGTTTGTTTTTATAGAAATAATGATTCTTGACAGCGAATTGGCTTTTATTACCCGTAACAGGATATTTTCAAAGAAAGAAATTACCGAAGAGACTTCCGGAGTAGGTCTGGAGAATGTAAGGAAACGGTTGGCCCTGCTTTATCCCGACAGGCACAGGCTAATAATCGATCAGCATAACAAAGAGTTTTATTGTTGACTTAAATATCAGGTTGAAGAATGATTAATTGTATTGTAGTTGACGACGAGCCTTTCGCCATCGGATTGCTCGAGGATTTTATCCGCAAGGTTCCATTTCTGGAGCTCGTGCAAACCTGCGAAAATGCTCTTGAAGCACTGGAAATTCTCAAGAGAGGTAACATCGACCTGATGTTTCTGGATATCAAAATGCCCGACATCAATGGCCTCGACCTACTAAAAAGCCTGAAAAACCCACCGGTGGTTATCTTTACAACGGCGTACAGCGAATTTGCCGTGGAAAGCTATAACCTCGATGCGCTCGATTACCTGCTGAAACCTGTTCCTTTCGATCGGTTTTTACGGTCGGTGAACAAAGCGCGCGAATATATCGAAATTGGCAGAGCTGGTTCGAATGCAGATATACCTGTTGAAAAAGCTGAATTAGATTACTTCTTTGTTAAAGCAAATTATCAAATCCTGAAAATCAACTTCAGCGATATTCTTTACCTCGAAGGATTGAAGGACTATGTAAAAATATATTGCGGACCTAAAGCCATTATGACCAATCAAAGCATGAAACATATCGAATCGCGGCTGCCATCAGCTTCCTTCGTAAGGGTTCACCGGTCGTATATTGTATCGCTCGATAAAATTACCTCTATAACAAAAAACCGGGTGGTAATCGGCGACAAGCATATTCCTGTAAGCGGAGGCTTTCGCGATTCGTTCTTTCAACTAATCGAGAAAAATCTTTAATCGGTCGAGGTCCTTTTCAACATTGTCTAGTTCGTTTTGAAAGGGGTTAACCCTGTTCTAATTTTGGAAGAAAATTAAGTTAATCTTCTAAAATCGAACACCATGTTAAAACAATCAACCTTACCAATCGTACTTGCTTTAGCGCTTCTTTCGGGAAGTTTTATGAAACTCAAAAGCCAGAACCTGGCTGCCACCTACACCGAAAAACGTAAGTTCGAAGGCAAAATGCCCGATGAATCCGATCCTAAAATCCGCGAAATGGTTAAGAATGCCGGGACACATACCAGGGAGCTTTTATTTTCGGGAGGTACATCCATCTACAGAGAAAAGCAAAAAGAGATGGAAGAAAGCCCCGAACACATGGTAGTGATCCGCATTGGCGACGACGACCGCGGTTCTGTGTATAAAAATCTTCAGCAAAAACAAATCATCAAACAAATTGAGTTCTTTGGGCGATCGTTTCTGATTCGCGAAACCTTAAAACCTATTACCTGGAAAATTGGCACGGAACAAAAAACCATAGGAACTTATAAATGCATAAAGGCAACAGCCACAATCGATACTATGAATGTTGCATCCTGGTTTTGTCCTGACCTGGCGATTAACGACGGACCGGATATTTTTGGGGACTCCCGGGACTGATACTTGAGGTGGATGTTGATAATGGTAAAAAATCTATAATTGTTAATACAGTTAAAATTACGAATGAAAATTTGGCAATTGAAGTACCCAACAAGGGTAAGGAAGTTACTCAAAAGGAATTCGACACTGTTAAAAAAGAAAAGCTAAGCGAAATGCGCCATATGAATCCCACCGGTGAACCCCAAAAAATTGAAATCCGGGTTACAGATTGAAAACAGGAATGAGCAAAGCGTAAAAAGAGTTGCGGAGTATAACTACTGGTAAGTTTTAAGTATTCAAGTTAGTTTTTGCTTTACTTAATACTGCCGGTTAAAAACAGCACCATGAAATCGTTATTATTAATCATTATAACAGTATCATTTTACTGGCAGGTTATGGTCAACCATTTAAGGTTACCGGGTCGATCAAAGATTCTCTTCAAAACCCGTTACCTTATGCAAATGTTCAGGTTTACGACTACGATAACAAAATGGTGAGCTATGCCGTTGCCGATAATAATGGCGAATATATCCTGAGCCTGGAGCAGCCCGGAGTGTTCACAGTTAAAGCCAGCAGTCTTGGCACCTTTCCCAGGGAGGAAAAAGTTATGATACAATCGAATTCCTCATCGGTGACCCTGAACTTTAAACTAATAGTTAACCCCGAACTGCTGAAGGAAGTAGTGGTTTCCAGAGATATTGCTGCGCGTGTGCGATCTGATACTGTAACCTATACCGTTGGTAAATATCTCACCGGCGACGAAAAAGTTTTGAAGGATGTGCTCAATAAGCTTCCAGGCATCGAGGTTAAGGAAGATGGTAAAGTGAAAGCCTATGGGAAAGATGTCGATAAATAATGGTCGAAGGCGATGATTTCTTTTTTGATCAGCAGAAGATGGCTACAGAAAATCTTTCGGCTGAAGCCATCGACCAGGTTCAGGTGCTGAATAATTATCAGGCTAACAGTCTGCAAAAAGATTTTAGTCAGGGTGGACAAACAGCCTTAAACATCAACGTAAAGGACGAATATCGCAATAAGTTAAGTGGTAATTTGTCGGCAGGTGCGGGAGTTAAGGAAAAATACCTGACAAATGCCAACCTTTATCAGTTTGGACGAAAGCTCAAGGCTGGTTTTATTGCAAGCTCCAACAATACTGGCGAAGAAACATTCGGCATGCACGATTACATGAATTTTGGCAGCGGTATTCAGCAAATGATGGAGAATAACGATAATTCTAAAGGGTTGGTTCAAATAAATTCCAGCGATTTTTCTTCGGGTATCAGCGGAGGAAACGACGCTAATAAAAAGAATGTGAGCCTTGCCGCTCTCAACCTCAACTACAAGCCCTACGAAAAGCTTAAGCTCAGCAACAGTATTATCTTAAGTTCAACCAACCGTAACGAATTCGAAAACATCAAACGAAGTTTTTTAAATGGTGGTTTTTCGGTTGATCAATCGTCGACTTTGAATTCGGCCAAAGAACTGTTTCTGGGTAATTTCAATCTGAGTGCCAACTATAAACCAAAGGCGGATATGGCACTTTTGTATCGCATCAACGCAGGCATAAAACAGTGTCAACAGCAAAACTGATATCGATAATCAGGGCGAGCGCAGTTTTTTTCTCAGGGAAAACCAGGATTTGAGTTCATCCAAGGTGAGTCAATATGTCGATTTTTCGTACCGGATCGCAACCAAATCCTTTTTAAATGTTGGATTTTTTCATGAATTCAGTGGTAAAACACTCGGGAGTGGTTTGTATTCCGACTCTTCCTTTCTGGGGTTATCATTCCTGTCTACGCCCTACCAAGCTAGTCAGGAGGTTATTTCGGAAGGAAGCAGTACGGTTTTAATACTTCATTTTCATACAAAGCAGGTAAACTAATTTTGAAGAATATCTCAGGAATAAGCTGGCTTGATCAGCCTTTTACCACTTCGGTGACACAAATGGCCGATGATGCCACGTTGAGTTTTGAAGGTTTCGAAAACAACCTGCGTTACAAAATAGCCGATTACCGGACAGCCTTCTACCTGGTGAAGAACAAAGGACTAATTCAGTTCAATGCAGGTCCTTCATTTCATTATTATAAGTTGGCCACCAATACTTCGGGAACAATGAATAAATGGACTGTCGCACCCGATATTCGTTTCGGACTAAAGTTTACGGATATGCACAATCTGGAGTTTTCGTATAACCAGCGACTGATTTTGCCAGCTGCCGAAGATCTGCTCAACAATCAATACATAAAAAACTACAGGAGCATTGCAACAGGTGGTCTTGCAACCGATGCTTATGCTACTTATCATCAGCTGAATGGAAAGTATATGATTTTTGATGCTTTTTCTAATACCATGTTTGCTACCGGAGCCTATTATATGAAAAAGGTTCATCCCCTATCTGTTGGCATAAGTAACAGCATCGACTTTAATAATTTACGTACGATAATTGTTCCTTTCGATGAATCAATTGGTGCAATGGTTTATTTTGATAAAAAGCTGCGAAAAGCCCCGCTTTCAGTTCGGGTGAATTCCAACTACAGTCAGGGTTATGGTTACAACTATATATCCGATGCGCTTAACGGAATCAAACAGCAGCAAGTGAGCTCGGCAGCAAGCATCACTTCGAGGTTTAACTTCCTGTTTAATCTGGAACTTGGAACTGCGGTCACTTACAGCACCAGCAAGAGCTCTTTGGCAGGTTTTTCGAACAATTTTAATAGTTTTCAGCCGTATGCAAAACTATTGATATATCATAAGCAAGGTTTTTCGGGGTTATTAGCTATTCCAATCTTTACTATAATTCCGAAATTCAGGAAAAGCGTTACGAAGTAATAAACGCTACCCTGCGATATGCGGTTAAAAACCTGGAGTTTGCGGTTACAGCTTCTAACTTGCTAAATTTGAACAGCTATTATGGTATCGATTCCCAGGTTCGCGAAAACTTTTACCAGGAACGCCAATACAGCATCCTGCCAGGTTATATCGCTCTTCAGGATAAAATATACATTAAAGGGAATGGAAGGCAGGAATTAAGTAACGTATGCGGGAATCAGGCAGTCACTGATTAAGCAAACCCGGGATCAATTTAACATAAATTATCGCAGATGCCGGCTTGATTTCTTGTGGGTTTAGGAAACAATTTACATTTAGTTAACTCGTACAATTTTACGAGCCATAAAAGGTTAAAGACCGCTGAAATCCTCATTTACTATACCATGTTGCTGTTTTTATTTTATCTTAATTTTTTGTATTCCTTTATCAAAATCATCATATATAATTTTGACTATAAATTGGCCATTACTATCTTCTATCACAACACCATATGCATCCGAAGCCTTATTCGTATGAATAATCTCGCACCAATTACAACTTGAACTGATCATCTCTTTGTAATACCTCTGATAATTTTGAGTCAAACACTTAATATCAGATATTCATTTGCCCCTCCACAATTCATTCCTCTACAATTATAATATCCGCAACATGGCTCCATTGTCCTGGTGATTAAAT
>JAAUTT010000282.1 GCA_012031335.1 Bacteroidales bacterium
TTCAATTGCTCGAAACACAGCGAATGCTCGAAATGATAGGTGATCATCCTATTATGTCTGTTTCGCTGAGGCAAAAAGAAAAAGAACTGCTGGAACAATTGGAAAAATCCCGATCGACCAGAAAGACTCTAAAGTAGTGTTATTATTCAGTGGAAATCCGGTGAAAGGATCACAGGGCATTGATGCCTCTTTTGCCGGAAAAGTTGTAGTTCCGTTTCAAAATATGGTAACCTCCGAATTTGCCCAGCGCAAAAATGGCAAAGTGGGTAAACGGGGACAGTTGAATAACAAAGCTGAATCGAGGTTATTTTTAACAGGTCTTCCAAGAGGTTCATTGGAATAGAGTTGTCAAAACTCGAAAGTAGCGACCTCTTCGAAGAAAACGAAATGTCCGATTCTCTTTCACATATAACCAAGTTAATGGAATCGTCATCAAAAAGTGATGAAGATTTTGCGGCGGAATTGGAAGGGGTTAATCCAAGAACTATTTTGGGATTAAAGGAGTTTTTCAAAGTAGTATCCGACGATCAGGCTGGCGTTGCAATTGAGTCGGGAGGAATACGTTGCGAATTAGAACCTTCGGCGGTAAAAAGTGCGTACGAACGGGTATCGGGAACTATTACCACCGAAGACGAAATAACCATTGCAGGTACACTCAAGGGAATCTTATTGGAATCGTGGAGATTTGATTTTGTTGACGAACAAGGAAACACAATGACAGGCCGAATTGATGAAAATCTAACCGAAGACCAGGTTAGCAATTATATTGCAGCCTATTTTAACAGAAAATGTAAGGCATCCTTCAGGATCGGAAAGGTTTTCTTTAAAAATGGAAGGGAAAGGGTCACTTATACCTTGTCTGCTATTGAAGCCTGATACGCGATGAAGCCACTTACCGAATCGTCTGTCGAAATATTTGCCATCGAAACCCTTTAGGAGTGGGACTGGGAGTAAGTAAACTCTTCTTCTCTTTACCATCCGGCTTTACATTACCTTCTGCCTGTGATTATTTCAATCACCCGCACCTGTTCTTCCCTTCACCTTTCCCTTTACATCTTCCAGCACCAGGTACAAACACGGTACGATGATGAGGATGATGGAGGTGGCGAAGACGATACCGAACCCGAGGGAGATGGCCATGGGAATCAGATAGTATGCCTGCCGGGAAGTTTCGAGAATGATAGGGGTTAATCCACCAAAGGTTGTGAGCGTGGTTAATACAATGGGGCGGAAACGACGCAATCCGGCTTCGTGGATGGCTTCAAAGGCTGAAGTATTGCCCCGGTGTCTGTTTGCATAATCGACCATGATCAGGGAATCGTTCACCACTACTCTCGACAGTGCCAGCAAACCCATGAGACTTACAAGCGACAGGTCGTACCCCAGCAGGATATGTCCGATTACGGCGCCAACGATGCCAAACGGTATGGCAGCCATGACAATCAGCGGCTGGACATAGCTGCTGAATGCCATCGCCAGGAGGGCATACATTACCATCAACGCCATCAAAAATCCGCCTCCAAGAACCTGTGTCGATTCGCGCATATCGGCCTGGCTCCCCTGGAATGTCCAGGTGGTTCCGGGAAAATCGGCCCGCAGTTGTGGCAGCACTTCATTGGTGAACGACTCCATCACCCTTGAAACGGCGCCCGGAGGCTCCACATCCATGCCTACGGTGACCACCCGGCGACCGTCTCTCCGGTTGATGGAGGTGAACGCTTCACCCTGTTCTACCGATACAATATCCATCAGGGGTACCTCCAACCCAGCCGGAGTGCGGATGATAAAATCTTCGAGGTTGGTGATATCCTGTCGTTCCTCCAGTGGCAGCTTTACGCGTACTTCTATCTCGTTGGTCTCACGAAGCTGCCGCATGGCCAATGCGCCATAGAAAGCGTCGCGCACCTGCCGGCCTACCTCTTCGACGTTAGTCCCAGGTTACGGCCTTCGGGCAACAACTTGAAGTCGAACTGCAGCTTTCCTTTGTTGTAGTTATCGCTCACGTCGCGGGTAGCTTCGAAAGCTTCGGCCCTTTTCAGAAAAGCCTGGCTGGCTTTTTCAAGCACTTCAATATCGGCATGACTCAAGTCGACGCTGATGGCTTGTTGAGCGCCACCAGGCCCGCGTTCTGCCTCAAAGGTAATCTGATCCACTCCGTCGATATCGCCAATTTCGTCGCGCCACAGTTTAATAATCTCTCCGGCGGTCATATCATGCTGGTCGGGAGGTTTCATCACTATTTCAACATCTACAAAGTTCTGTCCACGCACATTGGTTTTTATCCCTTCGGCAACGCGGTACAAGTCGTGCTTCTCGAACATGCAGCGGGTCGATTCCGTGATTTCGTTAGCCACACGCGCAGCCTGTTTGGGGGTAACACCAACGGGAAGACGCACCCCGGCTTCAATCTCATCGGCAGCAACTTCGGGCATCATAATGATACCAATATGATCGCTGTAACCGTAGCCTCCCACCACAATCAGCAACGCCAGCGCTATGCTCAGGGTGATATAGCGGTTTCGAAGGCAAAGTTCAAGAAAAGGCCGGTAGATCTTATTCAGATGGCGTTCAAATCCTCTTGCAAAAGTCTGTTGCCAGCGATCGATAAAAACCGCTACTTTGGATTTTGATTTTTTTTGAATGTGCGCCAGGTGCGCCGGAAGGATAAACAATGCTTCGAATAACGAAACAATAAGCACAGTAATCACCACCGCTGGCAATGGCCACCAGAACTTACCGATAGTTCCCGGGATAAAGAGCAGCGGCACAAAGGCTATTACCGTTGTGATAATACTGAATACCACGGGCCGCGATATATCTTTAGTACCCCTGATGGCAGCTTCGAGGTTGCTCATGCCCTTCTGGCGATATTCGTAAACGTTCTCCCCTACCACAATGGCATCGTCGACAACAATACCCAGTACCACCAAGAAAGCAAACATGGAAATCATGTTGATGCTGATGTCGATTGTTGGAAGAAAGATCAACCCTCCGATGAAAGAAATGGCCATACCCATCATCACCCAGAAAGCAAGCCTGTATTCGAGGAAGAGGGTGAGGATAAACAACACGATAAACACCGCCATGATACCGTTTTTGATGAGCAGCCACAACCGCTCACGATAATCTTCGGCGCTGTTACTGTCGATACGGTATTTCACTCCCGGTGGAAGTGTTTCGCCAAAATCTTTCAGGATGTTATTAACTGTAGTTTCTATTTCGAGCGGCGATTGCTTTCCAACACGATATATTTCGACACCTACTGATGGTTGCTCGTTAAATTGTCCGTGGAAACCGGTTTCCTCAAAGCCATCGGTAATACGAGCGATGTCGGCCAGTGTAACCGTTGAACCGTTTTCGGAAGTGATTATTTTTATCCTGCCGAATTCTTCAGCCCACTGCTTTCGCTCCTGCATGCGCAGAAGAATTTCACCGGCATTGGTCTCCACGGCACCCGCCGGCACATCTTCGCTCGACTGAACAATGATATTGGCGACCTGTCCCAGGGTGAGGTTATATTCACGAAGTTTTTGCCGGGGTATTTCCACATGGGTAACGTAGTCGGGCACATTGCCGAATTCCACTTGTGTAATTCCCGGATTGCTCAGCAGGATATCGCGAAGCTGCTCGGCCAGTTTCCGGAGTACCCAGATATCGACATCACCATACAGTCCAATTTCCATCACCTCGCGCTGTTGCTCCAGAAGCCTGACGATAGGTTGCTCGATGTCGTCGGGAAAGGTACGGATTCGGTTTACCGACTGGTCGATATCCTGGAAAGCTTTCATGCGATCCATGCCAGCTACAAGTTCAATTCTGATCGTCGCGGAACCTTCCCGGGCAGTGGATACTATTTCTTTAATTCCCTGAACACCCCTTACAGCTTCCTCCACGGGCATAAGGATACCTTTCTCCACTTCGTCGGGAGCAGCACCGGGATAAACAACGCTCACGTCAACCATGTCGAGTTCAAACTCAGGGAATACCTCCTTCTGGATATTGAAGGCTGTCCATAATCCACCCCCGATGAGGATGATCATAAGCAGATTGGCCACTATGGAGTTTCGCGCCATGTAGCCTATAGCACCCTTATCCCTTCTTTCAGTATCCGATCCGGCATTTCCATCCGAGTAAGATTAATTGTTAATAGTCGACAGACCACAGACGACAGTCCACAGACCACTGTCCATCGACGGTGGACCTTTTCTTTCTGTATTCTCTGTCGACCGTGGTCCGTCGACCGTGGACCTTTTTTCTTTCTGTATTCTCTGTCGTCTGTGGTCCGTCGACTGTGGACTTTCTACTCTCCCATATTCCGGCCGGTATCAGCTTCTACTCTTAATCCGGCTCCTTCTACCACTGTAGTGAGGTTTGTAACCACCACCTTGTCGCCTTCGTCGAGCCCCTTTGCTGATATCAGGCAAACTGATTATCGGTAAATACAACATTTACTTTACTGATATTCAGTTTCCCATTCCTCATCACCCAAACAGTTTCATCCTTGCGGACATAATTCCTGCTAAGGCGCACAACATCCCTTATTTCGTTTGCCGTGACACTCGCTTCCACAAACTCACCGATAATCAGGGGAGGTTGTCCCTTATTCGACTTTTCAAGTGCCAGCGGATCGGGAATTATCACCAGCATACGGGCAAGGCGGGTTTGATTATCGAGGGCTCCAATCAGCTTGTGCAGATAACCCAAACGGTATTCATCCTCTTTCCAGGAAGAACGGTTTCGTATCCGGACTTCCGAGCCTCTCTGATTTGCACCCTGGGGAAAAGTAACCCAGCGCAGTTTCGATACCGGCATAGACACCACTGCCCAGTAAACATCCATTCCCACAATCCGGCCCAGATCTTCACCGGGCGACACCTGAGAACCGATATGGACGTTCCGGCTGATCACATGCGCATCAAAAGGAGCTTTCACTATAGTCCGTTCCAATGCCAGCTCAGCCTGCTGAACAGTAGCACGGGCTGCTTCCACCCGCGAGTGGGCAGCATTCAGCTGAGGTTCGCGCAAAACAAGAGACTCATCCGCTCCCTTAACCGATTCTTCCAGGAGCTTGTAATCCTGCCGGGCAATATGCTGGCGTCCCATCTCCAGGGTAAGATCGGCTTCCGCCTGACGCAGATCGCTCTTTCGCATCAGCAGCGTATTTTCGTAATCAGCCGATTCAATCTGAAGCAAAACCTGCCCTTTGCGGACATTTCCCCCCGGAGTGAATACCGGCGCCAAACGTACAACCTCCCCTCCTACCTTAGGACTCAGCACAACATCCTGAGCGGGTTCAATGGCACCCGTTGCGACAATCACCGGCAAATAGCTTCCCCTGTTAACATCGATTACATCGACCAGCATGGCCGTTTCGCGGGTTGCCCCTCCTGTTCAGCCTTGGGCTCAGTAAGGAAATAACCGTTGTGATTATTGCTCCGGTAAGCAATATCGAAAGACTGATGATGATTGTCTTCTTCCGCGTCATCCTTCTAAAGTTTGAAATTTATGCGTCATCGCTTTTCGTTTTTGGCGTTTCGAAACTTCCGGCCAGTGCTCTGTAAAGCGCAATTCGGTATTCCAGGAGCAGCAGACGGGCCGACAAAAGATTGCGGCGAAGCTGCTGTTCCTGGCTCTGGGCAGTAAGCACATCGAGGTAATTTCCCAAACCGTTGAAGTATTCCATGCGCAACTGCTCATACGACTGCCGGGCCAGTTCAGCCTGCAGTTCCATATTATCGATAATCTCCGTTTGCTTTGCCTCCTGAATCAGGGCATCTTCCACCTCCCTGAAGGCTACAAGCACGGCTTGGCCATAAGCATAAAGCAACTGATTCTTTACAGCTTCCGTTCTGTTTGCCTCGGCTTTCAACCTGCCACCATAGAAAACAGGAGCCAGCAGATTGCCTGCGATGGCATACACCCAATCGTTAAACAGGTTATCGGCATTGCTAATCGCTGATGTTGCCGATGCTGACAGCGACAACCGGGGATAACGGTTGCTCAGGGCAGCGGCCAGATCGCGGTCGGCAGCCTGCAAAAGGCTGAAAGCATTCCGGATGTCGGGACGGCGGCTTACAAGCTCCACCGGAATACCTGTTTCGGGAAGTGGAGGAAGATCGGGTAAAGAGTCATATGGGAAATTGTAATCAAGCCCTGGAACCTGACCCGTGAGCACCGCCAGTTGATGTTTCAGCACCCCAATTCGCGACTCCACTGTGATCTTTTGCGCCGTGTCGACTCGAGCAACTGCCGCCTGACGGAGAATATCCACTCCCCT
>JAAUTT010000283.1 GCA_012031335.1 Bacteroidales bacterium
TCCGGCTAAAAAAGCTCCTAGAAAGAATATTAGTGTTTTCATACTCCAGATATTATATATGGTTATTAAATTTCACCTAATAAAAGATTAATATTAAATTAACATTATAAATCAAGTAATCTTTTCTAAGTGACCGTAAAATCTGGTATAAAGATAATTAATACCAAATTAACCAATCTTAATTTAATCTTAAATTTTAAGGTTAAGTAAAGAAATAGTTAATATTATTTTTATTTGGGTTGGGGGCGGTAAAATTTCATTTTCCCTTTGATAACATTTTCAAGTTCAAAGTCGCTTAAGCCCACTTTCCTGCCTGAGAAACCAGTGTTTTGATGGGCTAATTGATATTTTCCCTTTTTATATACTTTGTAAACAATGGCTGTATGGTGCCCCATTGTTTCAGTTGTAATAGTATTCCCATTTATGTATTTCACTTTAACTTTTTCGAACTGAATGATATCTCCGGGAAAAACCTCATCTTTTTGCGGGTCTATTTCTTTTCCATAAATATATTCACCATTCCATTTGGCATTGTTTCTGTTTAAGGCCTGATATGCCAGATCCCAGCATTCTCCGCGGTCTACCTGCTGACCCATTACTGAATTTACGTAGGCTACTATCTTTTTATTTAACTCGGGAGAAACTTTTTGTGCCATTAATCCTTCGTATCCGGCAACTACAAGCAATATCCATATTAAAAGGGAAATTCTCATAAAATTCAATTTTAAGGTTTTCTCTCGATACGAAAAATTTGTAAGAGATATTACAATTTTCAGAGAAAAAATTAAAAGCTGAAAGCTTTATCGGTGAATAATGTCTCTAACGAAGGGTCAAAATCCGATTTCCAGCCAATAAGATATTTGGTATAGTCGCCTATTTCCAGTTTGGAAATATTTTTGGCATATGGATCGAGCATAATTTCATTTGGATACATTGTACTTAACTGACTTATCTTTTTTTCATTTCGTCGAAACGGTGTATTGTACATGTCAGCTGCTCCATACAATGAAGAAAATTATGTGACAATTTCGGATGGGTATTTATAACTAACAACAGCAAATTCGATATCCTGAGTGTTAAAAGTGTTGATTTGTACAGAGATATCTGTCTTAAAATAATTATTTACCATAAACAGCAAGGCCACACTTTCTACCTGGTATGCATCTCTCAAATAAGCAATTAGTCTTTCTTTGTTTCTTGGAGTTTTCACTTCAGGTATACCGTCTTTTTCAGGTATATTAAGGGTTGAACCGGCTTTTTTGGCAATTGCATCGGCCCAGGAATTAATACTCTTTAAACCTGTTGTAAGATTTGGTTCCAAAATGGAATTATAAACAGTTCCTTGCGGCAGATTTTTGCTAATTGTGGAGTATTCCGGGCCAATGTAATAGTCCGTTTTTATTTTCAGCGGAATATTATTTTTTCGTGCCTGTTCCTGTAACCAAAGCCTGGCTATATTAACCGAATCGATGGTTGACTGAATGTCGAATTCTGTCCAGGGGGCTGTAGTTTTATTATCAACGAAAATAAGGTAGATAAGTACATCATGTTTCAAATCCTTACAAACATTTTTGTACATAGCATTGCGATAATCCACTTTCTTAAAGGAAAAAAGAGGTGGAGAAATAAAATACAAAACCTATCAGAAAAACCCGAAAAATGTTACGCATCAGTAAAAAAAGTTTGTGGCTATTACAAATTTAACAATTCCTTGTTATTTTCCTATTCGATTGCTGTATTCCTATCAGAACTTACTTTTGTATGATAATAATTACAGATTTTGGTCAGGCCGCATTCACCGCATTTAGGCTTTCGGGCTATACAAACGTACCTTCCGTGTAATATAAGCCAATGGTGCGCTAAAGGAATTAATGCTTCAGGAATATGTTTTACCAACTGTCGCTCAGTATCCAGAGGCGTTTTTGAGTTTACAGTTAACCCGATACGGGCTGCAACTCTGAAAACATGAGTATCTACCGCCATCGTTGGCTTGTTAAAAACCACAGATGCAATTACATTGGCAGTCTTTCGTCCAACACCAGGGAGCTTTTGAAGTTCATCCAAATCATCGGGTACTACCCCCTTGTAATTATTAATGAGTGCTTTAGCCATACCTATCAGGTTTTTGCTTTTATTATTCGGATACGAACAGCTTTTAACTACTTCATAAACTTCATCTTGAGAGGCATGCATCAGGATTTCGGCGCTTGGAAATTTCTCAAAAAAATGAGGTGTAATCATGTTTACTCTTTTATCAGTGCACTGTGCTGATAAAATTACAGCCACTAACAGCTCATATGCATTATGGTAATGTAATTCAGTTTCTGCAACAGGCATGGCTATTTTAAAATATTGTATAACCTGCTCAAATAGGATTTCGCGATCCATCATAAATAAAATGATATCAATTAAAAAATCAAAAAACCTCTAAATATAAATAAAGTAAATGTTATGCTAAATTATAGTATGTTCTGTTATATATTATAAATAATAGAAAACAAATCGGGTGATTAATAATTTAAATGTTTTAATTTGCAACACCACGAAAAATTCTAATTATCTATGGAACTGGATACAACGGTTCAGATTACATTAAATGACCTCCTTGATCAACATTTTGATTTATATATTGCTGCTAATGGTTACGAAACGCGTTGCATATTTCTTTCCCAGAGGATTAATATGTCGAGGATTAACAGGAAAGTGGCTTTATCATTCCTTGAAAAAAAGAATGAAATTAGCCGTGGTTTTAATGATACCGTATTCCATGGACTTGGTTTTGAATTTGTGAATATATCGATGGCCAGCACATCCGAAATCAGGCAGGTACTTGATCTTTCTGTAAATCAGTTGGTAGCTGATGAAATGAATATCCTTGTCGATTATTCCGGTATGCCAAAATTATGGTATGAAGAAATCATAAATTATTTCATTGAAAAGGAAACAGGAGCAAGAAAGATAAATATTTGGTTTTCATATACACCTTCGGAATATTCACAAGCCATCAAGAATGTTAAGAATAAATATTTCCGGACGACAGCTAAGGTAAATATTTCTCCCAAACCCAAAGCTTTGGTGATTGGGCTAGGTTATGAAAAAGGCAGAGCAGAGGAATTGGCTCAAAAACTAAAAGCTGAAGTAACTTATTCATTTTATTCCGATCCAGCTATTGATCCACGGTTCGTCAAAGAGTTAATTGAAAACAATAAAGATATTCTTAAAACAAGTGGGATAGGCAGGGTTATAACTTACCCTATTCATGATCTGAATTTTATTAATTCCTCACTTACTCAATTATGTGTCGACCTCAGATTAAAGTATCAGATTGTGCTTGCGCCTATAGGACCTAAGCCTTTTACACTCATGTGTTTTCTCCTCAATGCAAGATATCCTGACATAACGATTTGGCGATTCTCATCCGAAATACCCCTTGAGGTATATGATCGGAAACCACATGGAGAATTATTAATTTATAAGGTTAGGTTTACTTCCGAAAGTGTTGATTACAACGATTGAATATGAATAGAGTATGTGAAGTATTTGGTATAAAGTATCCTGTTATTCAGGGTGGAATGGTTTGGTGCAGTGGATGGAAGCTGGCATCGGCAGTAAGTAATGCCGGTGGGCTGGGATTAATTGGTGCCGGAAGTATGTATCCCGAAGTTTTGAGGGAGCACATACGGCAATGCCGCGAAGCCACATCGGCTCCTTTTGGAGTTAATGTACCTCTACTTTATCAGGAAATTGAAAAATTGATGGAAATTATAGTTGACGAAAAGGTTAAAATAGTTTTTACATCTGCCGGAAGTCCTTCCAAATGGACTCCTTATTTAAAGGAACGGGGAATTAAAGTAGCGCATGTTGTTGCCAATACAAAGTTTGCTTTAAAATGCGAAGAAGCAGGTGTTGATGCAATTGTAGCCGAGGGTTTCGAAGCTGGTGGCCATAATGGCAGGGAGGAAACAACAACCATGGTTTTAATACCTCATGTGCGTAAAGTAGTTTCTATTCCTCTGATAGCAGCTGGCGGTATAGGTTCGGGAAGCGCCATGCTGGCAGCAATGTGTCTTGGCGCAGAAGGCGTACAGGTAGGATCTCGTTTTGCTATTACCAAAGAATCTTCAGCTCATTTAAATTTTAAAGATTTAATCACAAAATTACCGGAAGGGGGCACCTTACTTACTCTTAAGCAACTTGCACCGGTACGACTGGTTAAAAATAGTTTTTTCGATCGGGTACAGGAAGCTCAGCTTAAAGGTGCCTCGGTTGATGACTTAAAACTGCTTTTAGGTAGAGGAAGGGCTAAAAAGGGAATGTTTGAAGGGGATCTTGAGGAAGGAGAATTGGAAATTGGACAGATTTCGGCACAGATTTCTGAAATTAAAACTGTAAAAGAAGTTATGGAAGAAATTATTCAGGAATACAATCAAAAACTTGGATTTATTTCTAAGGAATACAGCCAATTTTAATCAAAGGTTCTTGCACTTTTAATAAAATTCATGTAGGTTTGAAAAATACCTAAAACCAAATTATATGGACGCTCCGGCAATTCTAACCATTAAGCCCGAATACATTCAAACTAAGATAGGGTTATATCAGTCAGGTAATTTGTGTTTTCTCAAAACATCATTCATCCTTTTGAGATTCTGCAATCATTTCCCGATAATACTGATCAGTTTATTTTTAGAACTGATGCAATTATGGAAGAACTCGATAAGTCGGGAATTGATTTAAACAATATTCAGATAATTATGGCTCGCGGAGGATTGTTAAAACCAATAGCCTCCGGTATTTATGAGGTAAATGAGGCGATGATTAACGACCTTAATAATAGTCCTGTTGGTAGGCATTCAGTTAATATTGGTGGCTTGATAGCCAATGAAATTACAAAACGTTTACCTGGAACAAAAGCTTATATAGCAGATCCTGCGGTTGTGGATGAACTCGATGAAATTGCACGGTTCACAGGTTGGCCTAGCATTAAACGTAAATCTGTTTTTCATGCTTTAAATCATAAATTTATCGCTCGTACTTATGCATCCTCCCAGCAAAAAAGTACGAAGATTTAAATCTGATAGTAGCTCATTTGGGCGATGGTATTTCTATCGGTGCGCATAAAAAAGGAAGGGTAGTTGATGTTAACCAGGCATTTGACGGAGAGGGACCGTTTTCTCTGGAAAGAGCTGGAAGCATTCCTGTTGGAGAATTAGTCAAAATGTGTTATTCAGGCCTGTTTTTCTGAAGAACAAGTTATGGCAAAGGTCCGATATGAAGGTGGAATGTATGCATACCTGGGTACGAGCAGCTATTATGAACTGGAAAAGGCTGAACAGCAGCAGAATGAAACGGTGTTAGGCATTTTCGAGGCAATGGCTTATCAGGTTTCGAAATATATTGGCAGCATGAATATGGTTTTTATCGATCAGGTAGATGCCATTTTAATTACCGGAATGCTGGCTAACAATAAAATGGTTTGTAAAAAAAATAATGGAAAGAATTAGTAGGATAGCACCGGTGCATATTTATCCGGGAGAGGATGTTCTTGATGCCCTGGCAATGAACGGTATGATGTTACTTAATGGTGAAACCGAGATTAAAGTTTACTATTGACCAAATGAAATTTTGGGAATTGTTAAACTCAAATCTTCGCTTTTCTGTTAGGAAAGATTATTATTCTTGAATTCCTCCTCATCAGGGATATCTTATATACTCTTAAGTTGTTTAATTTTAAAGGTTGTTTTATTATCATAACTTTTTTACAAGTGAATCAGGAGAATTTTGAAGTAAAAGTATTAGGAAAAGGAACAGTAAAATCGCCTTTTAAAACAATCCATGCTCGACAATGGATTGGTGTATGATTTTATTAAAGATAATGATAGAATTCTATATGATACCTCTCTGGAAAATTTTCTTAATTACCAGAAATCAGGTGAAATACCAATCTCCTTTGAAAAGGCTGGTCCACGAGATGTACTCTTTTTTGAACCCGCTAAGACAAAGGTTGCAATAGTTACCTGCGGAGGGCTGTGTCCTGGTTTAAACAATGTTATCCGAAGCATTGTCAACCATTTGCACTATCGTTATAAAGTTAGACGGGTGGTGGGTATACAATATGGTTATGAAGGTTTTATTTCCCAAATACAATCATCCTGTTATTGATCTGACTCCCGAAAGGTGGATGCAATCCATCTTACAGGGGTAGAGGGAGCGTAGCTGTAATCAGGGGCAAAGTAGCTTATATATAATTGTATATTAATAAATTAAAAATGGT
>JAAUTT010000284.1 GCA_012031335.1 Bacteroidales bacterium
ATCACGGAGTGGAGTTGCTGGACGTGTATCTCGGCCCGTCCGGTGTCCTGACCGGCTCAGCCCGGCTGGCTCAGGAAGCCAAGGACCAGGCGGAGGAAGCTCCGCCGACCCAGCGGGACGTCCAGCGCCAGCAAACAGAGGCTCAAGCCAAGCGCAAGGCATTGGACGCGCAGTTCGATTTCTCCGAAATCGTTGGCGAACACCCCGATCTGTTGAAGGTGCTGTCCACCGTGGGACGGGTCGCCGGAACGCGTGCGCCAGTCTTGATCCTGGGTGAAAGTGGCACTGGCAAGGAGCTGATTGCCGACGCGATCCACCGCAACAGTCCGCGCGCTGGCAAGGCTGCGGTAAAGATCAACATGGGCGCGATCACTTCCACGCTGTTCGAGAGCGAGATGTTCGGCCATGTGCGCGGCTCGTTCACCGATGCCAAGGTCGACCGCAAAGGACATGTCGCCAGCGCCCATGGCAGCACGCTGTTCCTGGACGAGATTGGTGAACTCAATCGTGCCGACCAGGTGAAGCTGCTGCGTGTGCTGCAGGAGAAAGAGTTTGAACGATTAGGAAGTAATAAGGTGCAAAAATGCGATGTGCGGCTTATTGCTGCAACAAATCGTAAGTTGGATGAAGAAATTGAAAAGGGAAAATTCAGAAGTGATCTCTATTACAGGCTAAATGTTCTGCCGATATATATTCCTCCTTTACGCGACCGTCAGGAAGATATTCCCCTGCTTGTACAAGTATTTATCGAACAATTCAACCGGAAATCAGGGAAAAATATCCAATCCATTTCCAAGGCAACGCTTGATAAACTCATGAACTATCATTGGCCGGGGAATGTACGCGAACTCGAAAATATAATAGAACGGGCACATGTATTAAGTACAGGTTCCAAGCTCGATATCGGCAATTGGTTTAAACCGGCTTCCGATATTCAATCCTCTCAGGATGAACTGCTGTCGATGGACGATAATGAAAAAGCGCACATACTAAGAGTGATAAAACTCACCCGGTGGAAAATACGTGGCGAAAATGGTGCAGCCGAAATTTTGAAGATCAACCCATCTACCCTGGAGTCGAGAATGAAAAAACTTGGCATTGAACGACCCGTATAAAGTAATCCCAATGAATTTGATTTTTTAATTCGTCAGTTTATTTATAATACTTTGCTTTTGAAGGTCTTCAAATTAAACAATTCCGTGCAGCTTTTACGGCTTCTTTTTATATAGAAAATAGCTTATACCTATTCCATTCAATACTTTACAAAAGGCTCTGAAGTAAAAAAGAATTAAAAGTTTTTCAAAAAGGCGGAAAAGTCAATTCAACCATTGAAGGAAAATTAAGTTTCCACTTCCAATTTTTTTTCTGGTTTGCTAAAGAAAACACTTCCAAAGGTCATCATTAAGATGGTAATAAAAATTACCTGAGTAATTAACCCTTTATTTATAAACGGCAAAGATATTCCA
Source organism: Bacteroidales bacterium (assembly GCA_012031335.1). Next base: position 1,467 of record JAAUTT010000284.1, read on the forward strand.
ACCGGGATGCTTAGGAACAGCAGAATTGTTATCAGTCCTCTTGGAGCAAAGTAAAGCAGAGGGTTTAAGGATTTCTTTAAAACAATTATAAAATATAAGGCTCTGATAATAAAAATGGTAGCGGAAACCACCAATGCAATTAAGAGATTTCCAATATCCAGCAAATCAGCAACACTTGTGTAATAACCGAATGTAATAAAGAAGAATGAACGAATTACAAATGTTAGCTCGTAGGTAATATTTTTGAATAATTGTAACTCTTTTTTAAACTCATCGAAATCGATAATTTTTAAAGAATATTTGTTTTTTAAAAAACTGCTATTATTCATAATCAATCCAAAAACGAGAACAACCAGCAGGGAAGGCATGTGAACCATTTTAGCCAATGCATATACCAGTATTACCATTGCAGTAATTATCACATGTTTTACATGGTGGTTTATTTTGTGTAATATATATGCTAAAATTATACTAAATACGATTGAGCCAATAATGGTTAATAACAGGTCTGAAACAAAACCCAGTATCCCATTGCCTAAGGAAGAATAATTAAAAAGTATAAAATCGAAAGCCAAAATTCCTACAATGTCAGAAAAGGAGCTTTCGTAAGTAACAAACTCTTTATCGTTTCTACTCAACCTGGCGGCAGATGGAATAGCTACGGCACTGCTAATTATTCCCAAAGGAATGGTATTTATAAGCGCTGTTCTTGAAGGGATACCATAAAAATTTACAAGGATATAGGTAAATATTATTTCAAATATAACAAACAGCATAATTGCTGAAGTAATTGAACTACCGATCAGTAGTCCTTTTTTTCTGCTGATAGTTAAGTCCAAACTACCTTCCAAAACAATCAGGATTAATCCCAAGGTTCCCATAATTGGTAATAGGCTTGAAAAATCTGGAATTTTAATGTTTAAATATTCCAGCAAATAGTTGGCAGCCATTCCTGTAACAACCAGCAGGATAACACCCGGGATCTTTGTAAACTTACCGGTTAGCTCGAATATGTATGAAATTAAAACAATTACACAAAGCGCGATAATTAAAAAGTAGGTCATGGGTTAATCAATAATTTGTTTTATCCTTGAATTTCACCAATAAGGATTAATCTGTCATTTTCACGTAAGGGTCTGTAGCGGTCGCATGTTTTATCAATCTGGAAATCCTTTTTTAGAACTGTACTTAACCCTCGTTCCCTGGGTGCTATTTTAACGGTAACCAGTTTAACATCAAAACGGCTTTCAAGATTTATAGTATCAATTGTGTGACCGACATATTTAGAAGGAACTACAATTTCGGCGATAATATAGTCATCGTTTAAAGGAAGAATGCTCACGGCATTTTTTACCATCAAAAGAGACGATACAATAGTTGCTGTGTCTTCTTCCGGATGGACAATTTCTTCAATACCCAGTTCTGAAAGGATATTTTGATGTCGAGGGTTGATAGCTCTTCCGATCAATCGCTTGACATTTAATTTTTTTAACATAAACAAGGTTAAAACCGAGGAGCCAATATCTTCTCCGATTGCCACAATTATACCATCCATATCTGAGATTGGCAAAGACTCTATTGCTTTTTGGCTTGTACTGTCCATAACCAATACTTTTGCCATCCGGTCCTTAAGTTCCTCTACTCTTTCCTGTCGGTTGTCAATTCCAATAACTTCATGGCCTAACGAAGTAAGTTTAGTTGCCAAAGAAGTTCCAAAATATCCTAATCCAATTACTATATATTTCATTTTTCTGTTTTAGTAAAGCTATGGTTCCGCTGCGTAACTTATCTCCACTTATCCGGTTTTTGGAATCTTCCAGTTTTATAATCCGACAGGTCGTAAATAAAGGATATCAGTCCCTTCGTCTTTTTACTCCGGGCTCACATTCTACTAATTTATTGTCAGGTTTTCGACTGGCATTCGGTAATAATTGTTTTTTTTAACCGGCAATAGTCCGGTTAAAATTAATAATGGTCCAATCCGGCCTACATACATAAGTAAAATTAATACAATTTTGCTGTTGTTGCTCAAACTTGCTGTATTTACAATACTTAACCCAACTGTTGAAAATGCCGAAATGCTTTCGAACAATAACCCGATAGGACTCCGTTCCGGGTCAAATATCAATAATAAAACAGTTGAACAAAATATGATTATTATCGAAAATGTAATTATTGCAAGTACTTTTAAAATGGTTGGCAGCCCAAGTTCACGATTTCTTATCTCAATATGTTTTTGTCCTCTGCAAAAGCCAATAGCAATTTTGAGTGCTAAAGCAAAAGTAGTGGTTTTAATCCCTCCACCTGTTGACCCGGGTGATGCCCCTACCCCACATCAGAAAAAGCATCACAAAAACAATTGGGTATCCCCATAAACTAATATCAATGATATTAAACCCTGCGGTCCTCGCATTTGCACTGCAAAAATGCTGTTACAAATTGCTGAGAGGTACTCAAACCAGCTAAACTGCTATTTTTCTCCAATAAAAAATAGCATATAGTTCCCAAAAAAAGAAGCAAAATGGTTGTGCGCAGAGCAAGACTTTGACCAACAAAAAATGGAAAACTGCTTTATATTTTTTTTGCTTCTTGTTAATCTAAGCACCAGATTTAGTCCTTTGTCCTTTGTTCTGCTATAAAAGTAAAATAATACAGGAAATCCAATACCTCCCAAAATAACAAGAAAACTAATAATCAATTGCAAGAAAGTATTGTGCATAATTGTTGAGTTTGCCAATCCGTCCGGAAAAATAGAAAACCCAGCATTGCAGAAGGCTGAAACAGCGTGAAAAGCCGAAAAAAATAATTTATCGTTCTGAATTTCTCCTAAAGAATAATATATCAGTAGTGTTCCGACAGCCTCCAGCATTATAGTGAGTAAGATTATTTTCGCCAAGAGTTTAAACATATCACTTAGTTTCTCCCGGAAAGATATCTTTAAGTAACAATTTTTCTTTTATCGAGGTACAGAACCTGAAAAGTAATATATCCCAAAAATCCTGTAAATGCCATAATGCCCAAACCTCCAACTTGTATGAGTACCATAAGAATGGATTTTCCTAAGGAGTAAAAACGGTTGCCGTATCTACAACAATTAAACCTGTAACACAAACGGCACTTACTGAAGTGAATAGAGCTTCCAGAAATGATAAAGGCTGTATTGTTGCATTTGGAAGCATTAACAATCCACTACCAATAGCAATTATTAATAAAAAACTAATTGCAAAAATAATGGAAGGAGAAAGATTCAATTTGTTGAAGAAATCAGAAAGGTGATATACCTCAGTAATAATTATCAGGAATGAACAAAATATTATGCTTTTGTTGGAAAGCAAAAATGGGATACTTGCATAATTATCAAAAATATTACCATTGAATCTCATTAAAATTATAATGAATATACCTATAAGAATCAAGATATTAATTAAGAAAATGTCCCAGTTCTTATACTTGATCTTTGTAAATTCTAACAGAACTTTACTCGAAAACAGCACAATAAGCAAATATCCAAAGCTTTTCTCTGTTGCCAATCCGTATTTACTAAATCCAACACTAAAAATTAACAAGCTAAAAAAGAGAATTGTTGAAATAGAAAAAATGAAAAGAGAAAAGGAATTTATGATTCTTTTGCAAGGCTATAAAAATCAAAAACCTGGAATATCTTTCTAAAAATCCGCTCTCTTAATTTAAATGACTTCAGTCTCATAATCCAGATAAAATATACAATACAAAAAGGGTAATTCTTCTAACCTATTCTAACGAAATTAGAGAAACCTAAAGTTAACCCAGGTGGCGCACATTCAAAATTTATTTAATAAAAAAATGATAGAAAGCCTGGAATATAATTTTAAGAAGGTATAAAATTCCAGAATTTTTATTCATAGCTTCCAACGTAATGAAATTGTTAAGGTTAAGGTTTCTCCCATATATAAACCGGTTCAATTAAGTACGATATATCGTACATAAACGATATATCATATTTTAATTTCCGGAAATTATTCCCACGAAAACATCATATTTATCTACATTATAACTACATAGCTATTTTGGCCCGAAGTGTGATATTCTTGCAGTGTTTAACCATTGTATTATGAAGAATATAAAACTTAAATTATCGGCCAGGTTATTTTTGACTTTTGTTGGAGCTGCTCTTACCATTAACCTTATCACCACCTGGGTTGTAAGTTACCGCACATCACGCTTTTTCGGAAGAAAATGCCAGGAACCTTGCGGTATCAGTATCGCAGGAAGTTGCCCTTGAGGTAGGCGCCTATGTTCAGAAATCTATCGAAACCTGTAATACGCTTTCATCCACAATACTGGCATTAAAACACCAGCCAAATCCTGACAGGTCTGCCTTAAAAAATATTGTTATAAAAATCCTTAACGAAAACCCCGATTACTTAGCTGTATGGGTAATGCTGGAAGCCAATGCCTTTGATGATAAGGATGCCTTATATGAAAACGACCAAACCATGGAATCGGAGGAAGGCAGAGTTAACTTTTCGTATTACAAATCGGGAAACAGTGTAATTGTTGAACCCGGAGAAATTGAAGACTACAATGAAGATTATTACGCCATTCCCAAGAATACCGAGAAAATTACCGTATTGGAACCATACGATTATTCGTACACAGGAGGTACCCACGATATGGTTTTCGAAACATCGGTGGGATTCCCTATTCAGGAAAACGGAGTAGTGCAGGGGGTTGTTGGGATAGACATATTACTGGAACAGCTCAGAGATATAATTGCCAACAAAAAAATATATACAACAGGTTTTGCTTCG
>JAAUTT010000285.1 GCA_012031335.1 Bacteroidales bacterium
GATACAAACGGCAGCTGTAGATGCTGAAAATGTTCCTGAATTGGTAAATCTGATCAGAAGTTTTAAACCCGATCTGGTTATCAATGTTGCTTTACCTTATCAGGATCTGACAATTATGGATGCCTGCCTCGAAACAAAGGTGAGTTACCTCGATACTGCCAATTACGAACCCAAAGAAGAAGCCAAATTCGAATATTCCTGGCAATGGGCTTACCAGGATCGTTTTAAACAGGCTGGCATCACCGCTATATTAGGTTGCGGTTTCGACCCCGGTGTTACCAGCATTTATACAGCTTATGCAGCTAAACATCATTTCGATGAGATTCATTACCTCGACATTGTCGACGCCAATAGCCGGCAGTCATGGTAAGGCTTTTGCTACAAATTTCAACCCCGAAATCAATATCCGTGAGGTTACCCAAAAGGGTAAATACTGGGAAAATGGCAAATGGATTGAAACGGAACCGCACGAAATTCATAAACCACTGAACTATCCCGAAATTGGCCCTAAGGAAAGTTATGTGATTTATCACGAAGAGCTCGAATCGCTTGTTAAAAACTTCCCAACCCTGAAACGGGCTCGTTTCTGGATGACATTCGGTCAGGAGTATCTTACGCATCTGCGCGTGATTCAGAATATTGGCATGGCCCGTATCGATCCTGTAATGTATAAAGGTGTTGAAATTGTTCCCATCCAGTTCCTGAAAGAAGTATTGCCTAATCCGGGCGATCTTGGAGCAAATTACACCGGCTGGACTTCCATAGGTTGCCGTATCCGTGGTATTAAAGATGGTAAGGAACGTACCTATTATGTTTACAATAACTGCAGTCACGAAGCCGCATACAAGGAAACCGGCACTCAGGGCGTAAGCTATACAACAGGTGTACCTGCCATGATCGGCGCCATGATGTACCTGAAAGGTCTCTGGAAGAAACCGGGTGTATTCAATGTTGAAGAATTCGATCCCGATCCTTTTATGAACGAACTCAATATCCATGGTTTACCATGGAAGGAGATGTTCGATGTGGATCTGGAAGTATAATTAGTCGGAAGTAGTAAGTCGTAAGTAGTTCTAAGAAAATTAGAATTATTGTTGAATTGCCTCCTCTCACCCCTCAGTCCCCTGAAGGGGAAGTTCCAATCGCACAGTGGGTTGAAGTTCTCCCCTTTAGGGGAGTCAGAGGGGTGCGGGAGGGGAATTCATATTTTTATAGACACTAGTTAGTCTTAAGTCGTAAGAATAAATACATATACATCAATTGTATTAATAAATTGTCTTACTACTTACGACTTGGTACTTGATACTTATTTAAAATGGCAGTCGATTTTAGCAAAATACCATCACCTTGTTATGTGTTGGACGAATCGTTATTGAGAAGGAACCTGGAGATAATCAGTCGGGTTCAGCAGGAGGCAGACGTAGAAATTATTATGGCATTTAAAGGCTTTGCCATGTGGAGTGTATTTCCCTTGGTAAGGCAATACATAAAAGGAGCAACTGCCAGTTCGGCATTCGAAGCACGTCTTTCGGTGGATGAAATGAAGTCGCTGGCCCATACCTATGCACCTGTTTACCGCGACCAGGATTTTGAAGATATCCTGGAGTGCAGCAGTCATATTACATTTAACTCTGTAAACCAGTTAAAGCGGTTTTTACCCCGGATTAAAACCTATCATCGCCCTGTTTCGGTTGGTTTGCGTGTGAATCCCGAATACTCTGAAGTGGGAACAGCTTTGTATAACCCCTGTTCGCCCGGATCGAGGCTGGGAGTTTTAACCGAAGAGCTTAACGGCGAACTGCCTGATGGAGTCGATGGCTTACATTTCCATGCTTTGTGCGAATCGGGTGCCGAAAATCTCGAGCAAACCCTGGTTGAATTCGAAAAGAGATTTGGAAAGCTTATTCCCAAAGTTAAATGGGTAAACATGGGAGGTGGGCACCTGATGACCCGTAAGGGTACGATATCCAACATCTTATTAAAATTTTACGTGACTTTAAAAACCGGTACAATGTTCATGTGATACTTGAACCCGGTGCCGTTTTTGCCTGGGAAACAGGTTATCTTGTTCCACTGTGGAAGATATAGTCGTAAACCGGGGCCTGACAACTGCCATGCTCGATGTTTCCTTTACGGCGCATATGCCCGATTGTTTAGAAATGCCTTATAAACCAAGGATCACAGGTGCTCATTTCGATCCTGTTCCGGGAAAACCAACTTATCGCATGGGTGGTAACAGCTGTTTATCGGGCGATTTTGTCGGTGACTGGAGTTTTGATAAAACGCTCTCAATCGGCGACCGGATCATTTTTTGAAGATATGATTCATTATACCATGGTAAAAAACTTCATTTTTCAATGGAGTACAGCATCCATCCATAGGAATATGGACGGAGAACAACAATTTTAAACTCGTTCGACAATTTGGATACGAAGACTATAAAAACAAACTTTCCTGAAAAAATAACAGGCTGCTTCAGAAAGTAAATCATTATCGGCAGCCTGTTTTGTCAGACAGATAAAATTCAGTTGGCCAATAGCGGATTCACATGTTACATTGGCCTGATTTACACCCCAGGTAATTGCGGTACTCGTTAAGGGCCTTATGGGACAGAAATTTTCGTTTGTTGCTGGGGATATATTTTCAACTACTTTATTATTTTTACTTTTATCCAGCCAATAAATAATAAATTATGGAAGAAGTATTTCATCACATTAAGGCCAATTTACATCCTAACCATCTTTTATCAAAGCAAGATGAATATATACCAAGGGTTTGTTCGGAGAAAACATTAAATATTAAAGAAATATGCGAATCGGCCGTAAACAGGGGAGGGGCTACCGGCACAGCTCTGGAAATGGAGAATAAGGTTTCTATGTTTCTGAAGGAGATGGCTTATCTTTTAAGCAATGGGTATTCGGTAAATACGGGGTATTTCACAGGAAGCGCACATTTAAAGGGAGTGTTTGTTAATGCTAAGGAGAAATTTAACCCGTCGAAACATTCCGTTAGTTTTTTGTTTAAGCAAGGCGAATTGCTTCGTCAGGAGTTAAAAAACCTACGGGTGGATATACTCGGTATTGCTAAAAATGTAATGTTCATCTCTGGGGTTATCGATTTAAAAACCGGTTCGGTTAACAACATTATAACGCCTAATCGCAATTTGAATATTAAGGGGAGCAAAATTAAAATTGCAGGAAATTCCGAAACTGGCGTTTATCTGAACCGCTTAGAAACAGAAGAAAGGATAAAAATAGAAACCCAGGATTTGGTGGTAAATCATCCCTCTGAACTAATGATTGTTCTTCCTGATTTATTACCAGGAAAATATAAGCTGGAAGTAGTTACCCAGTATTCGGGCAATGCCCTTTTAAAAAGCACCACGCAGTTGTGTATTTGAAGAAATATTAACAGTGAAGTAATTTCTGAGTTATATAAACTCCATATATTCTTATAAACGATCATCCTTTGAAGATGCGATAAACTTATCGATTCTTTAGCGATAACATGGTCGAATATCATGCGCTAAGGTTATCGCATAGTTAAGAAATGCATCGTTGCAATTGCTTAATCCAGACATTTGTTTAATCTCATTGCATGCATTGTACCCAGAAATAGTAACTCACTGAAGCATAATTGTACTTTTCTTTGCTGCTGAATATAGCGGTATGGAAATAGGATTTAGATGTGTTTTCGTTAATTTCAGTTTCGGATAAATAATAGCCGCAGTTATAGGCAGTAGCATAGAACATGATATTGTTACCGGTTACCTGGCCTGATAAATGAGGAAATTTGTGATTCATAACTTTTATAAACCACACCAGGTACTGAACCTGCCATGCTTCGCTGTCGAGCCTTTCTATTCTCTCGCGCCGGGCTTTTGGGGTTTGGGTTGTATCAATATATTTTATCAGAGAATCTTTAATTCGGAGATTTACTTTTATATCGGCCTCCAGATGTTCTGCAAATTCAGGTTTAATCTGAAACCGACCTACAGAAAAATTGGCATAATCCTGTCCGTACTGCACATACAGTGTTTTCAAAGCCTGAACCTCCATCAGGTCGCGGAGATAAGAATACCGGATGAGTTCAGGGAAAACAATGGATTTGGCAAAGCATGGATCGATATTATTTCGGATCAGCGTTGATGTAATCCATTTATTATTATCGAGATATTGTATAGCCGCAATATATTGGTTCCCAAAAATATTTTTATAATCTGGTTTGTCATCAACCTGACTACTAAGGAATTCATGAGGAAGGGTAAGCCATATAATTAAGGCAGTTATTCTATAACTCACGCGAATAAAGGACAAGATCTTTTTCATTTTCGAGTGAAAGCCATTTGAGTGTCACTTTGCCGTCTTTCTCAATGGCTGTGATTTCCATGGGAGACATGAATGTTTTCCCATCGCTGAAAAATATCTTATCGTACGAGGCCACAGCATATTTTTTACCATCGGAACTGAGGTAGGTCTGACAGGTATTCACATTCATATCAGTAAACTCTTTTACTTTTACACCATTGATATATAATACATCGTTCACCGACATAATCCAGTTACCATTTTTAGTAAAACCAGGATTGTTGCTGTAGAAAGAATTCAGAGGGAATGGACCAAATTTGGTAGTGCCATTTACAAGAACATACGAATTGGGTTTTGGGGCATTTTTTACTTTTTCCTCCTGTTCTTTGGCCCATTTCATGATTTCCTCCTGTGTCATTTTAGAGAAATCTTTATTCAGCATCGACATATCCACAGCCTCTCTTTCGTTGACAGCAATCAGATACTTCTTTTCAACAGGGCTCACCTGAATTTTCTCCACATCACCCTTTAATGCCACATTTAAACCCTCGGAGGTAACCAGAGATGCATTCATATTCTGATCAATAATAATAGCAAAGAATCCTTTTTTATCGGGCCATACATGTAATGGGAAATCAATTGGTAAGGTCCGTATGTTTTATTATTAAGCTTGATGGAATAGGTTCCGTTGTCGTTCGCGGATAAATAGCTAAGATTGGCTTCGCTATTTTCCATGGGCTGATAAACGGAACATTTATTATTCTCGTCATCATGAATTTCCATGTGTGTTTCTTCCAATTCCTCAATATCATCGAACGGCCCTTTTCGGACACCATTGTTGTACACATAGTATTTATCTCCCATTTTTGTTGTTAACGATACCTGATTGTTATTAATCAACAACGATAAATGGCTTTCGGCATACATGATAACTTCATTGGGTTGAAGGGAAATGACAACTTTCCGGTTGGCGGCAGGACTCTGGCTAAAACCCTGCAATGCTCCGGAAAAAAGGACGACGATAAACAATAGTTTTTTCATACGTATAAATTTATTTTTAAAGGTTGTATGGAATACGCCATGATGTTGGAATTTAATCATTTCGACTGGTGTTTATCAATCATGGCTATTTCATTCAATTAATTCCGAAGGCTCAATTAAAATATAAATCAATTGGCCTTCGCTTGAGAATACTGAGTAATCGCTTAAAATTTTAAATATCTTCGGGACCAAATAAAGCGAGTCCGCCTAAGGAAGTCTCTTTATAAAACCGGGGTAAGTCATGACCTGTTTTTTTCATGGTTTCTACCACCTGATCGAAGCTTACTCTATGTCGTCCGTCGGAAAGCAGTGCATATGTATTATGATTTAAAGCACGTGCAGCTGCAAAAGCATTGCGTTCAATGCAGGGAATCTGCACCAGCCCGAGGATAGGGTCGCAAGTAAGTCCGAGATGATGTTCCAGTCCCATTTCGGCAGAATATTCAATCTGATAAATTGAACCACCCATCATTTGGGTAGCGGCGCCCGAAGCCATTTGCGCAGGCGGTGCCAAACTTCACCCTGGCAACCAACTTCGGCTCCGGAAATTGAAGCATTTCTTTTTACAAGATTCCCAATTAATCCGGCTGTTGCCAAAGCTTTAATAACTGAATTGTGGGTTATCTTGTATGTTTCTGATGGTATAACAATACAGCAGGCATTACTGCACAAGCACCACATGTTGGAGCCGTTACAATTTTACCACCTGAAGCATTTTCCTCTGATACAGCGAGCGCATAAGAGAAAAGAAGCACACGCTTTTGAATAGGTCCTTTATATGCTTTGGCTTTCAAATAATATGAACTGGCTTTACGGGCAAGTTTCAATCCACCAGGCAGAGAACCTTCGGTATTCAAACCTTTTTTAATGGCTTGCTGCATTGTACTCCATACTTCTTCAAGAT
>JAAUTT010000286.1 GCA_012031335.1 Bacteroidales bacterium
CTAAAACGGTGCACATATAAATTTTGTTTTTGCATTTAATTCAAAGTAAATATTTGAGGTATGAAAGACTGATTTCTGCCATTCAATTAATTCGTTTTTTTTACATTATGAATTGCACTTAGGTTTACATAAGCTTTCGGCAGCATGTTGAATGAAGCTATGGCTCAGTTAAAATTTTAATCAAATTGTGAAACAGTATTAAATTAATAAATAGAATTATGACCAGTTGCAAAAAACTTAGTGATTATGGAGGTATCCTCTATCTTATATTTGGGGTTTTTCACCTGACATTCTTCAGGGTTTTTAATCATAACAATCCTGATTTCAGTCAAATTGTACCATTTTTAAGTAAAATAATGATAATGCTCAACCTGGGTGTCGTGGTATTCTTCATAGCGATGGGTACAATTATACTTTGGTTTAGAAACGATATAGTTGGCTCAAAATTAGGTAAAGGCATTCTATTGATGTCCGCTCTCTTTTTTATAATCAGGGGTACAGCCGAGTTTGCTTTTCCAACCTATAAAATAGCATTTATACTCACCATGTATTTAGTATCAATTGTTTATCTGATTCCAATTTTATCTGATAGATATAACATAAAATAAATCCTGAAAACAAAAGCAGATACCAAGACACACAAAAAGCCAATAAATGGAGACCAAAAAATTTATAAACAAGATCTTCCCATAAAATCATCTGTGTTCCCGTTATGGGTTATTTTTGTATTTTGCTTTATGGTTTCCATGCAACAAAACAAAACAAATTGGAAGGACCCTACCTGCCTGGAAAACATGGATAACAGCAATTATAAAAACATCACGACAATGAAATGTATTCCGGTTATAACCATTATTATTGGCTTCTTTTTTTGGAAAACTAACCTAAATGCGCAGCATACCAATGTGTTTTCTTCAAAGGAAGATACGCTGGCTTTAATAACAGTAAAAGAAAAGGGGTATAGTATATTTCGGGCAGGGGCCGGTCAGATTTATTTTGAAGACACTGCAGAACGGTATGATTATCCGGTGGTATTTCCAAAGAATGTTACCGATATAAAGCTTGGCTGGCACCATATTGATATAAAACCTTTCCAATTTGAAAACCTAAAACGGGAAAAATCCGATTTACATGACAACTTTCCTGAAAGAGAATTTCCCGTGTAAGATAGATACCGGCAGGATTCCGTCCATAAAGGATAATTCAGTTTGTATCATGTCCGGGCGACAAGGGAAGGATACGATTTTCATAGTTGACGAAAACAACAATAAGGACTTTAGAGATGATCCTGTAAGATTATATAAGGAAATGGATTGGAAAACGACTTCCGGACTCATAAAATGCCAATACAATGTATATAATGGCCATGAAATGGTTAAAGATTCGAGTTGGGTGAATCTTGGAACTTTAGGCGATAGCGAATTGTGGTTTTTTGTGTCCCACCATTTAGAGTCAACTTTTTCAGTAGATAACCAAATTTACACGATAGGAGTTGTTGATGAACAATCAAAATTTTGCTTTGATGATCCGGTTATAGCTTTAATATCGCAAAACGGAATAAAAAAGGACACCTTACTGGAAACGGAGATATTGAAAAAGGAGAGTATCTTAAACTTAAAGACACTTATTATCGCTTTGATTATATTTCTAATAACGGAAAATATATTTCCTTGGTAAAGGAAAATGACTTTAAAAGCAAAATCGGAACTCAAGTTGGCATGATAGCCCCGGACTTCAACTGTAAAACCATTGATGGAGATTCACTTACGTTAAATCAGTATACCGGGAAATATGTATTGCTTATAAACGTTACGGCATGCTGGTCTAAAGTGAGCAGTTATGAATGCTTTAGGGATTTGACAGCGTCTTATAAAGGAAAGTTTGATATCATAGGATTGGATAATTCACCGGTAACACTTAAAAATAACATCAAATCCTTAAACCTGCAGGGTAAATTTATCATTGTAGACGAAAATAAAATGCTGAAAAAATACAGGCCTATGTATTGTTCAAGAACCTGTTTTTTGATAAATCCGGAAGGCAGGATCGTTGATAAATTCGAGATTTTTGATTGGAAATCGAATTTGGGAAACATATTTGGAGATATTAATAACCGGAATTAATGATTCAGAAACATGAAAAGATTCGATAATCTCGAATTAAATCCTTTCAGGGCTCTGAGCTATTTTTTCCGAAAAGGAGTGGATGTCGGCAGCCAGTAATTCGGGAAACTCCATAGCAACAAAGTGTCCGCCTTTTTCCAGTACATTCCATTGCCGGATATCTTTCAGGTTTCTTTCAGCAAATTCGCGCGGGGTAATTTCTTTCCCCAGGTCGTTGGGAGGAAAAGCCAGCGCAACAGGAACGTTCACCTCCTGATCGGGTTTTAACGACATATTTACAAATTCCTCCTTATAACTGAATGATTTAATCGAGTTCTTCAGCCAGTAAAGCATAATATTGGTAATGAGTTCGTCTTTGGTATAAATGCTTTCGATATCGCCGTTACAATCGCTCCAGCTCCTGAATTTTTCAAGTATCCATGCTGCCATTCCAACCGGCGAATCGTTAAGTCCCAGGCCGAGGGTTTGTGGTATAGTTCCCTGCACCATTGCATAAGCCCTTCGCATAACCCATGTATTCAAGACTTTGTAAATATTGAATCTCATTTCACTAAGATCCGATTTATCGCGCATACTCGTATGCCAGCCAATATCCGTAAGGTGCAATCCTAAGATTGATTCGGAATGATTAACACCGATAATCTGTGCAATAGGACTTCCTCCATCGCCTCCTCCGGCTATAAACTTATCGTAGCCAAGTACCTGAACCATTAACTGCCAGCAGGTTTCGGCCATATCTCCAATTTCATGTTCACTGGGTGGTTGGGGTGTTTCCGAAAACCCATTAATTAAAGAGGGTACAATAACATCGAAAGACTGATCGGAACTGAACCCGTATTTCTCAGGATCGGTAAGCATGGGGATAAGTTTCAGGTAACGTACTACGGAGTCGGGCCAGCCGTGTAACAGCAATATGGGAACAGGATTTGGTCCTTTACCTTTTTCGTAAATAAAGTTTACCTTTTTCCCGTTTATATTGGCCAAATACCACGAAAAGCTGTTTAGCTTTTTTTCTTCAGCACGCCAGTTATAAGTGTAAATCCAATGGCTGGTAAATACTTTCAGATAATCCAGATTTGTTCCCTGATCCCAGCCAATGTCAGGTTCCTGTTCAGTCCAACGGGTTCTTTTAAGTCGTTTATAGAGATCGTCCACCACAAATGGCTCCACGCGGATTTTATAGGGTTTCTATCTTCATCATTCAATATTTTTTGAGAATTATTTATTGATTAAAAGCATTTTCCAACACGCTCTGACTTTTGGTTCTGAGCAAGTTTTCGGAAGAAAATTTCTTACATCTTCCGCATAGCTTCGGGGTTTTCCCAGGCGGCAAAATGACCTGCCTTCATCTCGTTATACTGGATCATATTTACATTGCGCTTTGCCCAATCTAAAGGCAGAGGAGCGTCTTCAGTGCAATGCAGTACAGCGGTTGGAGTTTCTATACGTTGTCCTGGTTCAACGGGCGATTTGGCCTGTGCCTCTGTTAAATAATACCGAAGGGTTGAATTGATGGTACCGGTTATCCAGTAAATCATGATATTGGTAATTTGCTCATCAGGTTTGAACCGCGACCCAAAAGGCTCTTTACCTCCAAGCAGGATGGTGGTCCATGCAGCCAGGCCCAATGGAGAATCGTTAAGCATATAACCCAATGTCTGTGGTTTGGTGGATTGGATCATATTGAAAGCGCCCTCTGTTTGCCACCAGTTTCCCAAAAAATCAACAAACTTTTGTTCTTCTTCCGAGAGGTCTGTGGGTAAATTCATAAAGTTGGGGTACCCCACATCGGTAAGATGAATACCCGTAACTGATTCGGGATATTTATAAGCAAGATATCTGGTAATGGTACTTCCGGCATCACCACCTGCGGCAGCAAATTTTTCGTATCCCAAACCATGCATTAAATTGTACCATAAGTCGGCAATACCTTCCGATTTCATGGCCTTATGGTCCGAAAAACCAAAACCGGGTAAAGATGGAATAATAACATCAAAGGAATCTTCGGGTTTGCCTCCATATTTTTCTGGGTCGGTAAGCATCGGTATTACCTTAAGATACCGGTAAAAGCTGTCGGGCCAGCCATGTGTCAGAATAATGGGCGTTGGGTTGGGGCCTTTTCCTTTCTCATGAATTAAATGGATATTGACACCGTCCACGTCTGCTTTAAAATGGCTATACCTGTTGAGTTCTGCCTCGTTTTTACGCCAGTCGTACTGATAGAGCCAATGATTTACCAGTTCTTTCATGTAATCCATATCGGCGCCGTAGGTCCAGCCAACATCCGTATAGCCTGTTGGCCAGCGTATTTCCTGCAAACGGTCCCGAAGATCAACCAAAATATCCTGAGAAACATGTATTTTATATGGTGTTTTCTTTAACATAGTTGTGGATAATTAAGGATTCAATAATATTATCACTATGTGTTAATTGAACAAGTAATCCTTACCAATGTTGGTTTGTAGATCTTTAAATAAGCATAAAATTATTTCCCGGCATTCTTCCGGTTTTTGGATACCAATAAAGTAAGGTATTGTAATTATGTTAGCGAAATAAATAATGAATGGTTTCTATGATATTTATTTTTAATATTCCGAAAAAAAAGAGTTTATCTCACGATGAACTCTTTTAGCCTGTTCTACGGTACCTGATAACTATAAATATTTCTATAAACCTAACAAATGTACCCTTAACAAACTTAAGGAAACAAATACCCTTGGATGGTTAATATCACCTTAATTTTCTGTGAATTTCACTTCCTTTTGATAAATATCTTGCGACTAGCTTATACATTCGGTTTAGATAAACAAATCGGTTTGACTCAACTTCCAAAATAAAATTTGGAGTGCGATAAGTTGTAATTAAACTGCTAAAAATCAAATAGCTTGCTTTCAAGGAAATAATTAAGATAAACTTAATGCTATCTAACAAACCTATAAAATGCCTAGCCGTAGACTTGCCCGTAAATTAAAAATTATAATGTTATGTTTTGTGCAATAAAAAGAGTTATTGGAATGGTGGTGTTTGTCTTTTTAGTTATTGTTTTAAAAGGACAGGAATTCAAAAGTGTTAAAATTGGCAATCAGGTATGGATGGCCTCCAACTATAGAGCTATAGTTCCCGGAAGCTGGGCATACAATGAAGATCCTGCCTGGAAGCCAAATTTGGAAGATTGTACACATGGGAGGCGGCAATGAAAGCTTGTCCAAAAGGCTGGCGATTGCCTAATCAGCAGGACTGGGATGAACTTATTACATTTCTTGGTGGAGAAGAAAAAGCAGGCAGGCTATTAAAACTGAATACAACCACCGGTTTTAATGCAAAGCTTGCAGGTATGGCAGGGGTGGGGAATTTCCGATTATTAAACAGCTACGGAGCTTTTTGGACATCTACTGCATTAGACAAGGAAAATGCCTGGTTCATTTATTTATCATCCGATACGGAATCGGCAACTTCAACATATTCAGTAAAAACCCATGGATTATCAGTTCGATATATTAAAATTAAACAATAACTAAGATAAAATCTGTCATTTGTTTATTTGGTATATATGAAAAACTGCATTATTAAAAAAACAAGGCCTAACATTCGGAAAATGGAAAATGGATCAAGGTTTGGTGAGCACATGGATTTTTACAGGAAGTTAATAGATTTTTATATTCAACCGGCTACAATTGTGCGGTTTTTGAATAATAAGGAATTAATTATCATCAGTTTAAATGAACAGCTCGCTCGTTTACTGAACATGGATTTGACTTCTATTTCAGATAGAAACCTGATCGATTTTTTTCAATCGATTCGCGTTCTATCATTAAGAATAATTTTAACGGAACCGGCAGTAAAGAAGATATACTGGAAGGGATACTTGAAAATGACAAAAGAAAGAGAGTAGCAGTTGAAATCAATATACAGCATCTGCACGAAGTCTCCCCGAATTTGTATTTTATTTCTTTCCGGGACATTACCCGAAATAAACAGGTGATGCTCGATCTTAAAACCCATCAGGGATGGCTTGAAAGAGCAGAGTCCAAAGCACAGTTGGGATATTGGGAGTATGATGTGGAATCAAAAAAAATATGGGGATCGCCGGGAGCAAGAACGATTTATGGATTGAATGAAAGAGAA
>JAAUTT010000287.1 GCA_012031335.1 Bacteroidales bacterium
TTGTCCGGCAATGGCACACTTTCGGCATCGCATGTCTTTTGATCCTTGTCGCCAACTTCTGCTTTTATTTCAGCTTCCCATTCGTTCAGATAATTCGCATCAATTTTCTCATCTTCAACAACGGTACCGGTAATTTCAACATCGGTTCCTTCATATTTAAGATCGAAAGTAGCATAATTGCCACCAGCATTCACCTTTACGGTTTTCTTAGGATCGGCGCTGAAAAGAAATAACTTTTTACCACTGTGTTTACATACATGCGGAAACAGTGCCGGGTAATAACCACCTCTTTACCAGCCCAGGTTTCGGGAGACGCTAAAAAGCTGTCGACAGTTACAGTAAGGTTTGTTAAACCTTCATCGGCCAATTTTGCGTTGTTTTTACATCCGGTGAAGCTGATAGCAATTAAAGCAACAATAAGAACAAAGAATAGGTTTTTCATAAAATTGTCGGATTAAAAATGGATAATTGGGTCAAAATAAGGAATATTCCAAATTTAAAATCATGATATTTATTACCCCATTCACAGGCAAACACATCCGCTGTGCTTTTCCGTGCAATGTAGCATATTCATTAATGGCGCCAATGTACTGTCGCTACACTCACGACAATACAGTCGCTTATATACCGAAGGATTTATCGCATCATTAACGACAGCATTATCGTGACATTAATGAAGGATTGTTGATCGTTTTCAAGAACTCTCACAATAAACCCATTTAGATTTTCGGAAAGGGCATCAATTTTTTTTATTGCCATCAACCGACAATTTTGATTAATATTGTTGCAACAATTTTGGCGATATGACCGATATTGAAAAAACCTTGCTTTCTGATATTAAAAACGGCAACATCAAATCATTCGAGCTCGTTTTTAAAAGCTACTATCCGCGTTTGTGCAAGTATGCCAAAAGCATGGTTCACGATTACGATGCATCGGCCGATATAGTTAAGGATGTATTTATCCGCTGGTGGGAAAACCGGCTAACTACCATGGTTAACACCAGTATTTCGGGATATCTCTTCACCTCTGTGCACAATGGCTGTATTAATTATAGTGTACGTGTTATAAAAAATAAAAAGTCTTTTAACGAAACCGAGCTTGCCATTCCTCTGAGCGAACTTATTTCACCTGTATCAACCGATTATCCAATAGCCAACCTGGGCGTTCAGGAATTGCAGACCGCTCTTGATAAGGCAGTGAAATCCCTTCCCGATCATTGTCGCGAAATATTCATTCTGAGCCGGGTTCACAATAAATCGCATGCTGAAATTGCCGAAAAGCTGGGAGTTTCGGCTAATACCGTGAAGGTTCAGATTTACCGGGCACTCCTAAAGCTTAAACACGACCTGAAGGAATATTTACCGCTACTCACAATAATATTTGGAAATTCGATATTCAGGAGTTAAAGAGTATAGCTGTAAAACAATGACTAACCGTTCAATTTAAAAATATCTAAAATAAATCCACTTCTGTGTAATACCTCCAAACGTTTTTTTGTGTCACACCTTTTAGAAGAACAAAAGATGAATAACAATCAAAACATTCCTGAAGAAATAAAAGAAGATATCATCAACCTTCTGAGCAATAAAATTTCTGCTGAAGAAGCTACGAGGCTATTAGCATGGTTAAAGGAAAGTGAAGAGAATAAGGTTTTCTTTGACCAGATTACCGATATCTGGCACACCTCTTCATCCATGAGTAAAGCCGATGATTTTGATGCACAAATAGCCTGGAACGATATTTCGAACATACTTCAGAAGAAACCGGATCAGGAAAAAACCGGATCACTTTCGCGCTGGTTAAGGCCTGTGGCAGCCGCAGCTGCAATTTTGGCAATTGCTGTACTATCGGCCTTGTTAATAATGCAAAAATCCGGAAATAATCAGGGCCCCGACCAATATGTTGAAATGATTGCTCCGCTTGGATCGCGATCCATTGTTATGCTTCCCGACGGAACCAAGGTATGGCTTAATTCCGGATCTAAAATATCTTTTTCGAATACTTTTGGAAAAAGCTCGCGCGACCTGAAGCTTGAAGGTGAAGCCTACTTTGCTGTAGCAAAAAATAAGAAAATACCATTTGTGGTTCACACCTCAGCAATAAATATTACAGCATTAGGAACGGCCTTTAATGTTAAGGCATACGATGATGACAATATAATTGAAACCACCCTCGAAGAAGGTTCGGTAAAAATTGAATCGATTTCGAAAACAGGTAAGATTTCAGCTCCACTTATTCTGAAACCTAAACAAAAAGCGGTTTTCAACAAAACCCCGGTAATGCAGGCAGCCGGCAATTCGGTTCAGGAAACAGCAGTACCAGCAGAAAAACCTGTTGTACAAACCAATCCAGAAATACTTGTAGTAGATTCGGTTGCCGATACAAAGCCATTTACATCGTGGGAAGGACAACAGGTGGATATTCCGCCACGAAAAACTGGAAGATCTGGTTCGCAAACTCGAGAGAAGATACGATGTTGAGATCAGTTTCAAAGACAATTCCCTGAAAACATACTCGTTTAGCGGAAGCTTATACGACGAATCGATTGAACAGGTATTTGATGCCATTAAGATGATAGCGCCTATTGAATACAATATTGACCATAAGAAAATTGAAATATTTACAAATGAATCTATGATAAAGAAATATGAAAAATTAAGAAACTAACTTAAAAATGATTTGCCTATGAAATAAAAGAAACTACTAAAAACAAAAGGGAGACCTGCCAGTCCCCCTTACGATTAATCATTAATGCCTGATTTCAGTTGACGCCGGAAGCAGGTTTGTATAACAATTAACTAAACAAATGTATGAAAAACTACGAATATTAATTACCCACGTTTTTGGTTATGGGTACAAAAAGTACTTACTAATTATGAAAATAACTACACTACTCTGTTTTCTAAGTCTACTTCCCATCTCCGCGTCCGTTTATTCACAAAATACCTCTCTTAGTTTGAAGGTTAATAATAAAACGATTAAGGAAGTACTGGAACAAATTGAACAGGAAAGCAAATTTCATTTCCTGTATAACGACAACTATGTAGATCTGGACAAGAAAGTTGACCTGGAAGTGAATAAGATGAATATTCACGACATTCTCGATCAGCTTTTGAAAGGTTCCTCCTCGTCGTATAAGATTCTTGACAACAACCTTGTTGTAATTGCACCCGTTGAAATAATGCAGCAGCAAAAGGTTACGGGTAAGGTGGTTGGATGCTACCACCGGCGAGCCATTAATAGGAGTTAATGTTATTATTGAAGGTACAACTATAGGTGTAACCAGCGATGTTAGCGGGGGATATTCCATAGAGGTATCCAACAACAATGCAGTATTGGTGTTTACATTTATTGGCTATAACAGTGAAAGGGTGGTTGTTAATGGCCGTTCGGTAATTGATATCAGACTTATACCAGACATTACCAAGTTGGAAGAAGTAGTGGTGGTGGGATATGGAACCATTAAAAAACGAGATCTGACAGGCGCTGTAGCCTCTGTTAAAGCATCTGAAATCAAAAGAGCATTTACCTCATCGGCGGATCAAATGCTTCAGGGAAGAGCATCGGGAGTGATGATACAACAGAACAGCACAGCTCCCGGAGCAGGTATGACCATTCGAATTCGCGGAGACAACTCAATTAATGGAGGGAACGACCCACTGTTTGTTATCGATGGGCAGATTATTAATAACGATAACAGCTCAACATCTGCGGTATCTGCATATAATAATACCTTGCCAATTAACCCATTGTCTCTATTAAATCCCAATGATATAGAATCGATGGAAGTACTAAAGGATGCCTCAGCAACAGCAATATATGGCGCAAGAGGCTCCAACGGTGTTATTATCATTACAACTAAAAGAGGTAATTCAAGCGGCAAATCAGTTGTAGAATTTAATGCCTCGTATGGCATCAGAAAACGGCAAAACGATATGAAATGTTAAACGCCAGGGAATGGATGGAGTTTAATAATGATGCAATAGCAAATAGTTTAAAAAACGGAATCCCCGATCCGGCCATGAAACCCATTTTTGGTGCAACAGCTATGGATTCCCGAAAATACGACACCGACTGGCAAAAGGAAATTCTTCATAACTCGGCACCTGTTCAGGATTATCAACTTTCGTTACGCGGAGGCAATGATAACCTGCAGTACATGCTTTCGATGAATTATGCCGATCAGAAAGCCATTTCCAAAGGAAGTGGAATGAAAAAGTATTCGGTAAGATTAAAATTTAGATAAAAAAAGCCTTAAAATACCTTAATCTGGGAACTTCTATGACCGTTTCCCGCCAGGAATACGAAGGCAGCATAGGTATTAGTGGTGGCAACAACAGTGAAATGTACAGGGCTTTAAGAAGGGTTCCTATAGTTCCCGGGAAATATCCAGGAGGTTATTATTCGTATCAGGAAACTGATGTTTATAATAACGATTCAATTCCAAGAGAAGGAGGCGGGAAACAATATACTCTTGCCGACGCCAAAATTCCCGTGGATCGACCAGGCCCCCTTTACATGGCCGAAGCTATTAACAATAAGGTGCATAACAACCGCATTTTGGGTAATGTATATGCTGAAGTAGTTTTTTTACCCTCTTTAAAGTTCAAAACAACTTTTGGGGTGGATTTAATTGACAGAAAAACCCAATATTATGAGCCATCGAATGGTACTCAACGACCAACTGGTGGAGCAGCCGAGGTTGGTTATGGGACTACAACGTTTCTATCGGTCGAAAATAACCTATCCTTTAACAAAACATTTGAGAAACATAGTATTTCGGCTACATTGGTACAAGAATCCCAAAAAAGCATTACCGATGCCTCCCGAATAAGAGGAGAAGGTTTAAACGACATGACTACCTATTACAGTTGGGATGGCAACTATATGACGAGCAATATTATATTCCCAAGTGGCAGTATCTGGACAATTTCTTCTTTCCTGGGTCGTATTAATTATAGTTTCAACAGCAAATATCTGATAACTGCAACCTACCGGGCTGATGGATCTTCAAGATTCGGAGCAAACAACAAATGGGCTTATTTTCCTTCTGTTTCACTTGGTTGGGTATTATCGCAAGAACCATTTATGCAACAGGTCGCAAGTATTAGTAATTTAAAACTTCGCGCAGGCTATGGTGAAGTAGGAAGTCAGGATGTTGGATTGTATAAATCATTATCTACCCTGGGCACTGCAACATACATTGTTGGGACCACCAAAATGTACGGAAGAACACTATCGCAGATTCCAAACCCGGACCTTCAATGGGAAAGAAACAAACAGTATAATATTGGATTGGATATTGATCTCTTTAAAAGCCGTTTAGCTTTTAGTGCAGATTTTTACGTAAAAATACTGACAATCTCCTTTACGACAGAGCACTGCCGTTAACGAGCGGTTTTGGCACCATTACTGAGAACATTGGAAAGGTTAAGAATACCGGTGTGGAGTTTTCGCTAACAACCTACAATCTCACTGGGAAATTACAATGGAATACTTCAGTGAAATTTTTCATACAACAAAAACGAAGTTGTAAAGTTAAACGATGGTGTTACTGAAAAAATTGGAGATATCATTCTAAGAGTAGGCGAACCAATAGGGTCTTACTACGGATATAAAACAGATGGAATATTCAAATCAACTGATGACATAGCCCATAGTTCACAACCTTTAGCTACCCCGGGCGAATGGAAATTCAAAAACATATATACTGCTGATAACGATTCTCTGATCACTCCTAAAGATCGCACAATTCTGGGCTCGTACAGGCCTAAATTCATTTTTGGTATAAACAACAACTTTTCATACAAGAATTTCGATCTAAACATATTCTTTCAGGGAGTTGCCGGCCGGAAATTATATAACGAAACAAGATCATGGTTATTAAACCAATCAGGAACGGTAAACGCATCGGAAGAAATGCTTAACAGATGGACCCCAACCAATGAAAATACAAACATCCCAAAAGCAATTTTTACCGGTAGCAGAAATAATTACGGAAGCAACTTAAACGACTTCTTTGTTGAGGATGCATCGTATATCAGGTTAAAGAATGTAACCCTGACGTATCATTACCCGAAAGAATTGCTGGCAAAATCGGCTCATCGGCGATACGGATTTTCCTTAGTGGCCAAAACCTGGCAACCTTTACCCGCTATAAAGGCCTTGATCCCGATGTTAGCAGTGATAATGCCGGTTTACCTCCAATCAAAATTTATACAGCAGGTTTAATTTAACTTTT
>JAAUTT010000288.1 GCA_012031335.1 Bacteroidales bacterium
AGGTGTATTTCTGCACCTTTGGCTTGACGCCACGTTTTTATAGTATTGTATAGCTGCGGATGTACAACATTTCCGGGAGTGGTAACCTCAATCTTTTTATGGTTTGAGTTCGGATGAATCGATAGTTGATTTTGCACGGGCTTCAAGATATTTTTTACTACAAAACCTTCTTTACATGTTTTGAAACACGAGAGTTTAACGGTAAGTTCTTCCTTCAATCGCGAAACAGCCTCGTTCACCGATTTTCGCACCGCCTTGTTGTCGATATCGATATCGGTTTTTCAAGTGGGACAAGCAAATGGGAAAGTGCTTTTTCTTCAAAATAAATGCAGCCTTTTTTTATTCGTTCCTGCAAAGGCAGGTTATTCTCTATATCATCACCCTGTTCCATCAGTTGCTGCACCTGCACCTTAAATTTATCAGCAACATCAGCCAATTCTGCTCTCAGGTTTTTGTTCATGGTTTCGAACATGTCTATAATACTCAGGTGCAGGCTCGAACGATGTTCGTCGGTTAATTTGAGGCAGTAACCCAACCTGCGTTGAAGGGTTCCAAAATTAATCAGCTCCAGCACAAGCGATTTCTGGTATGCTGTTTTTTCGTTTTTTAATCGTTCTTCATTCGGACTGTTTTCTTCGGCAAAGCGGTTAAATTGCGATACGGTGACATCGGTTTTAATACTGGTATTGGATATTGGAGTGCTTAAAACCAGGCCCTCAAGAGTTTTGCAACGGCTCAATGCCACATATACCTGCCCATGGGCAAAGGACGATTTTGCATCGATAATGGCTTTTTCAAAAGTTAGTCCCTGGCTTTTATGAATGGTGATAGCCCAGGCAAGTTTCAGCGGGTATTGGATAAATTTTCCAACAAGTGTTTCTTTAATTTCTTTGGTTTCTTCGTCGATAGTGTAACGGTTATTCTCCCATTCAGCTTTGTTTACCGCAATTTCATCATCTTCGCCCGGACATTTTACATAAATAATTTCTTCTTCAATATTTTCGACTTTGCCAATTTTGCCATTGTAAAAGAGCTTTTCCCTGGATATGTCGTTTTTAACGAACATAACCTGGGCTCCAACTTTGAGCCGGAGTTCCAAATCGGTTGGGTAGGAGTATTCGGGAAATTCGCCTTCCACGGTGGCTTTGAATTTAAATTCATTACCGTTGATCTGGTTTAATTTAC
Source organism: Bacteroidales bacterium (assembly GCA_012031335.1). The sequence continues at coordinate 1,186 of JAAUTT010000288.1, forward strand.
TTTCGTTTAACTCCTGCGACTGGTAATTGTGGGTGGTAAGGGTAATGTATCCCTCTCCGGCTTTAAGGCTGAATCCTGGAATAAAAACGTTTGTTCAGTTCCCGGAAAGTTTCTTCATTGGCATTGTTATCACGTATTTTATTCAAAAGATTTATAAATACAGGATCGCTTTGCCGGTATATGTGTTTTAGTTCGATCGTTACATATGGAGTGTTTTTCAGTGCCCGGCTGCTGAAGAAAAAGGGATTCTCATAATGTTTTCGCAGAATTGCCCATTCATCTTCTTTAGCCACCGGAGCCAATTGTTGCAGGTCGCCTATCATCAAAAGCTGAACACCCCCAAAAGGCTGAAACCGGTTTCGGTATCGACGCAATGTCTCGTCTATTCCATCGAGCAAATCGGCGCGTACCATGCTAATCTCATCAATCACAAGCAAATCGATGCTTTTCATGATGTTAATCTTGTCCTTGCTCATTTTTTGAAACCCCTGACGAGGTGTACTACTGTCGTTTGTGTTTCCAACATTTGGTAAATAAGGGCCAAACGGCATCTGAAAAAAGGAGTGGATTGTTACACCGCCAGCATTGATAGCTGCAACTCCTGTGGGAGCTACAATAACCATTCTTTTCGGTGAGGTTTCTTTTAGCTTTCTCAGAAATGTTGTTTTACCAGTTCCTGCTTTCCCGGTAAGGAAAATATGGATTCCGGTATGCTCAACAAAATCGCTGGCTAGTTTAAGTTGTGGGTTATCAACCGGATTCATGGGTGTGTGATTTGTTTGAGGTAAAAATAAAAAATTAGTCGATTGCTGAAAGAGAAATGTTGATTGAAAATATAAACAATTTGCGGTTAAGGAGTGAAGAGTCAAGGCCCGAGCCTCATCAAACCTGGCTTTCGTAAAATGATAATTTTACCCCGGGCGAAAAACAATTTAAAAAAAGTACAAGTTTCCCAGGGCTTTTTAAATTACCTCCCGGCCAAATGGTGTTAATGCTAATGAAGCCAGTTTGAAGTGCTGAATGCCGAAAGGTATGCCGATAATGGTGATACAGAGCAGAATTCCAAAGATGAGATGGGTGAGCGAAATCCAGATCCCTCCGAAAATCAGCCACACAAGATTCATGATTGTCGACAAGCATCCCGGGTTCCCTTTTTTTATTTGTATGCTTTTACCAAAAGGCCACAACGCTATTTCGGCAAGTTTCAGGGTTTGTAATCCAAACGGAATTCCAATGATTGTAATGCAAAGTAATACACTTGAAATAATGTATTCAATGGCAGTGATAAATCCGCCAAAAATGAGCCATATAATATTTCCGAGAAGTTTCATGTTGTTTTTCGAAAGGTAAAGGTATAAGTTTTATTTAATCGCAATATAAGTTCGAAATTTTACCGGGGTACTTGTTTTTTTAAAAAGGATTTGTAGCTTTGTACACCAAAGTACTTTATATGAATTCCAATTCACCCATTGAAACATTAACGGAGATTCGTTCTATTATGGAGCGGTCAACACGTTTTATTTCCCTTAACGGACTGGCCGGAGTATTTGCCGGGGTATTTGCATTGGCAGGTGCTGGCGCAGCCTATTATTATCTGAAATTAAGCCTGTTCGAATCGTCGGAATACCGCTACCTCGAATCGGGTGTGAGAGATTTGGGTATGTCGTTCTATTCATTTTTCGTTATTGATGCATTACTTGTATTGGTTTTGTCCATTGGTGCAGCTGTTTTTTTATCGGTACGAAAGGCCAGAAAGAAAGGCTTAAAAGTATGGGACAATATGGCCAAACGCGTTTTGATTAATATGCTTGTTCCGCTTGCAACTGGTGGAGTTTTCTGTGCAATACTGCTTTTTCATGGGTTTGTTGGTCTTGTAGCTCCGGTAATGCTCCTATTTTATGGGTTGGCGCTATTTAATACAAGTAAATTTACTTATAACGACATACGTATTTTGGGAATTCTTGAAATCATGCTGGGTATTTTGTCGGCAATATGGATTGGCTATGGCTTATTATTCTGGGCTATAGGTTTTGGGCTGTTACATATTGTATATGGAATTGTTTTGTATTTAAGTACGAACGATGAACAGAGATATTACTAAGCTTAACAAAGCTTTTGAAAGCAGGATACGGCTGGGTATTATGTCGGTGCTGGTTGTAAACGAGAAAATTGAATTTTCGGAACTTAAAGAAATGCTGGAGCTTACGGATGGAAATCTGGCCAGTCATATTGCCGCCTTGGAAAAGTTAAAGTATTTAGAAGTTACCAAACAATTTATCGGGAAAAAGCCTAATACAACTTATTTTGCTACCGAGGAAGGCCGTCGTGCCTTTTCGCAGCATTTAGACGCTCTTGAAGCTTTAATAAAATCGCACAAGTAAATATTTTAACAGGAAAGTTAATCTGTGGCAGTGAGAAAGAGCTGCTTTCAAACTTGAATTTAATGATTCAATAATTAATGGGAAACGTTAATTTTGTAAACAAAAAGTCATGAGTACAGAGGAAATGAAACTTGATCTATTTCGAAAAATAGACAACCTTTCTGATCAGGAGCTTAATAAAGTTTACCCAACATTTCTAGCCATTTTATCTTCTTCGGAGAAACATAATCTGACCTCACAGGAAATGAAAGCTGTCGATGAGGCTCTAAATAACCCTTATGATCCTATATCAACTGAATCGGTTTTGAGTGAAGCCCGGCAGAGATATAAAAACCTGAAGTTTCGATGAGAACAGTTTTTTGGAACCAACTTGCCAAAAAAGATTACCTCGATAATATTGATTACCTTCTTAGGAGATGGTCTGAAAAACAAGCACAGGAATTTATTGATGAAGTGGATGAGATAATATTCATTTTGGAAAAAGGCAACATTGAATTTCAGGAAACCAACTATGAAAATGTAAAACGATGTGTTTTGCGTGAGCAGATAACCTTGTTTTATAGAAAGATCAGTGAAAACGAAATTGAACTATTACGCTTCTGGAATAATTATAAAGATGATCAGGATCTTAGTTTCTAAGGATCACGATAGAGCTTTATACGAACTTTCTCCCGCCAAATACCCCGTCGACCAGGCAATCTGAAGGTTGATCAACCCCTGTATCGGCGTCAAGGTCGATTATTTCTCCGGCGAAATACAGATTTTTAACAATTTTCGATTCCATGGTTTTGAAATCTATTTCAGAGGTGTTTATACCGCCCGATGCGATAATTGCTTCTTTAAACGATCGGTTGCCAGTTATTTTAAAGCGGAAGTCTTTCATCAGAACCCTTATTTTTTTCCTTTCGGCACCTGTTATCTGGTTGCAAAGTTTTGAGCCATCGATGGCAAGTATATTTAAAAAACAGGAATCATTTTCGTGGGAAGCCATTCTTTAAAAATATTCTCCACCTGTTTTTTGCCGTGTTCGTTAAGGTCGCGTTGCAAGCGATTGTCGAGCTGCTGGTCATCAAGAGCAGGCTTAAGGTCGATGGAAAGCTCCGGTTTCTTGCCTTTATTAAGTTCCTGAACAATAAAACGGCTGAGTGTAAGAATAATCGGTCCCGAAACACCAAAATGCGTAAAAAGCATTTCGCCAAATTCATCATTCGCTTTCCTGCCATCAATCCAGATACTTGCATTCACGTTTTTCAGACTTAGTCCCTGAAGATCGGGTGCTATGTTTCCTTCGGTTTCTATAGGGACCAGGGCAGGTAGAACAGTTGATACAGTGTGACCCAGCGTTTTGGCGAGCCTGTATCCGTCACCGTCGGAACCCGTGGCAGGATAAGATTTTCCTCCGGTACAGATAATTACACTTTCACTATGATATTCGCTCCGTTGACCATTTTTGGATGTAATCACACCTTTAATCTGGCGGTTTTCGGTCAAAATTTCTTCAACCTTTTCGTGATAAGATATGGTGACATTTTTTTTTTGTTGCCCATTTTACCAAAGCATTCACCACATCGGCAGATTTTTCGCTCACCGGAAAAATGCGCCCGCCACGTTCTATAACCGTTGCAACGCCCTGCGATTCGAGAATAGATACAATTTCCTTATTGAAGAAGTTATTAAACGCATGTTTTAAAGAGCGAGGGTTTGGGAAAATGTGTTTCATAAACTCCGAAATAGGAGCTTCGTTGGTGATGTTACAGCGGCCTTTTCCGGTAATCAGCAGTTTACGGCCGGCACGCTCCATTTTTTCGAGTATCAGCACCCGAGCTCCCAACTCTCCGGCTCTTCCGGCAGCTATTAAACCGGCAGCACCCGCGCCAATAACTATTACATCGTATTTATTCAAATGAGGAATTTTAAGGCATCAAAAATAGTTATTTCCTTGGGAATATTTTTTCACCATACATAAACTGAGTTAGTTCCTTCTTTAACCACGTTAAACGGGCCTGCGAATGGAGAAACTGCACTTCGTTTATTTCCGGAATAATCACGATCAAAGAAATTTTGAGAACCATCAGGGTTATCAAAAAAGGCTTTCGAAACCTTGGTTTTGCCTAAATCGGTTGTTGATTGCGGAGAAACTTTGTAGTTAATGAAGGCTGAATTCAACTTGAAGGTTAAAATAACCTTGCTGTCTTCCTCGGAGAGACTGATTTTAGGATCGAAATCAGCGTCTGTCAGCGAATTTCCATCTTTTTGTGAAGGACGCGCTCCAAAATAGAAGACATTGTTTTTAAGCCATACGGGAAGACGCACATCATTATAACCAGTTAAACCTGTTAATTCTTCCATTTGGGTTCCTTTCCCCACAATTATATTGTTGAAAAACCTGTCGTCGCCCCCATAAATTGAGGTTAATCCGGCCATCTCTATCGAATGGGGCAGGAAGTATGGCGTAAAGCGATTAGGTTCGTTTCGGACTGAAATTTCTCCGGCAATCAAATTATGAATATAGGCACTTCCTTGCGACTGGTTACTGATTGCCATGGGTGAGAGAAATATATTATTGTCAATAACCAATGGGCCGTGATTGACTTCAACAAACAGGTCTTCCTTGTCGTTGTTGTATAATAGGTTTTGCGAAACCCTTGCTCCCTGCGACATCCAGTCG
>JAAUTT010000289.1 GCA_012031335.1 Bacteroidales bacterium
CCGGCGTTGGTTTTACATCTCGTAGAGGATACACAATTGTAGAATTAATTACATTTAATTATTTTTCAACCTCGTAGAGGTTGCATAATAAACCAAATCCTTTGTCCCAACTTGTATATAGTTCCCTAAATCATACCAGGTCCATCTCCAGCAATTTCAATCTCATCCTGATGTTCAGGTCGTCATCAATTTCTAGCGCTTTCCGGTAATATTGTACAGCTCTCCTTGTATTATTTTCCAGCCGGAAGATTTCAGCACGCAGGCAATAAAAATCCAGAGGATATCTGTCGAGTAATATTCGTGTATTCCATATTCCGGCAAAACGAAAGATATTGCGGCATGCTCTGGTGTCGCCGGCTTCGATATAAGAACCTGCCAGTGCAAGCATGGTATCATAGTAGCTATCGTGCCACAATTCCCTGAAATCATCATCGAAAACAATCTTCCTCCAGTTTAGGATAGCTTTCCCTTTTTCGCCAATCTGGCAATAATATTGCGACTGGAGTGTCAGGAAGGTAAGTCGTTGGGAATCGTCCATGTCCAGATCTTCGAGGTTGTTGTTTTGGAGAATTTCCCAGGCCTCGGGCAACCGGCCCTCCAGAAATAATAACCGGCATTGGAGCAACAGGAAATGCATCTGCTCGCGAAAGTTACTGAATTTCAGTTTTTTCAGCAGCCTAATCAGTTCTGTACGGTTCACCTTATCGTCGTTTTCGTGAATCAGGGCATAGAATAATCCAGCAAACTGAGGAATGGTATCCGTCAACTTCTGAATAAAGGTAAACTGATCCTGGGTAGCCAGCATTTCGAACCTTTTGGCAAAATTGACAATGCGGATAAAGTTTTTCTCCTCCATTTTCAGTTTTCGATCAGGATATAGACTTACGGCATAGGTTATGGCATCTTTGAGACTATCCTCTTCCCATTTGGTGTTCAGAAAATAAATACCAGAAAATCCTCGGGTTGTATATGCTGTGCCATGGAGGCATAATAGGCAGCCTCCTGCATGTCGTCGCACAAGGCAGCCCGCATTATCAGGTAATCACAGGGGTTCATATGTGTTTTAACGGAACACAGTATTTTAATGGCTTCTGTTTTTTCCATTTTCCATATGCGAGGTTTAATTCCGGTAGTATTCAGAAATGACGTTTCGCAAAGTGGGTTGCTGGCGATTTCTTCCGATATAACTCTTTTGAGATAATTTACCACCAGGCTCACGCTTTCGATATTTGCGTACCTGCGTTCCATACTCAGGAGCCTGGCACGTATCAGGCAAAGGAGGGCATACAAAACGTGATGTTCAACGGAATGCTTCATAGGCTATGTGTTGAATTTTGCACAATATTACGGCACCGGAATGCCAAATAGTGACACTTTCAAAAAAAAAGGATTATTGCTTAGATTTTTGAGGTGCTGGCTGAATGCTGCTATAACCTCGGATCCACCACCTCCTTACTCTCCAGCGCCAATACGACCAAAAACGCTTTCGTGAATTAACCTGAGCGGTTCTTTTCTAACAAAGCGTTCGATGCTTTCGATTCCAAGTGCAAATTCCCTTAAGGCCAGCGATTGTTTACTGTTCAGACTTCTTGATTTCAACCATTCCAGGTTTTTCAACAGGTCATATTCGGGTCCGTAAATGATCCGGAGATATTTGCTACCCCGGCATTTTACGTCAGGTTGCAGATGTCCGCCTGTGCCAAACGAATTTGTCCGGGTTTTTATTTAACTTTTTTTGGAAGTTAATGTATAATATTTCCATCATCAATTTTACCAACTTTTTATTTTGAACCAATTACATTCAGGATTATGAAACGCCTTTTATTATTAATTATCGTTTCTGCTTTTTCCCCACTATTTATTATTGCGCAATCCAATTATAAGAACGGAATTATAGTTACTTATGATGGTGATACTATAAAGGGCTATATTGATGACCGGGACTGGATATATAATCCGTTTGAAGTGCAATTCAGGAGCGAACAAAAAGTGGAAAGTGAGATATTTACGCCAATTATTATAAGTTCATTTCAAATTGAAGGTGAAGACTTGTATAAAAGTTTCCCTGTATCTATTAGCATGGATGAAGTAAGGCTTACGATTTTGCACCAGGGACCTGATACTTCGAGCATTTTCAAAACTGTTTTTCTCAAGGTACTTGTAGAGGGGGATAATATTAATCTATACGAATATACTGACAATATAAAATCCAGATTTTTTTATAAAAAGCCCTCTATGGAATATCCTCAGGAATTACGTTACAGAGTTTACAAATCTATGGACAGACCTGAAAAGTTAAGAACACATTTCTCAACAGATACATCTCAGGTAATTACAGACAATTTTTACCTTCGTTGCTTTATTACGAGGGAAGTCTTTTAAATCTGAATTTAAATGAGATGAGCCAACTAATTGAACAAACAGGATATTATGAAAAGGATCTTGTAAGACTAATTACTTTTATGAATGGAGGAAATGAAAAATTAAAATACAGGGGAAATTGTACAAACCTACCAGAATGCACTTTTACATGAGGTTTGGGATCAGAAGAAGTACACTTGAAAGAATGGAATATGCAAATTGCATTACCCTAAAGAATATTCAGGATAAAAAAATTTCCATATTGCCTGAAGTTAGTGTGGGTTTTGATTTGGTATTGAAATCGGGTTCGCGTTTGTATCTGAAAGAGGAATTAGGGATATCATCTGATAAGGTTCGGTCCTCAGGTTCATATTATGAAAATTACAATTATATAACCGAAGATTTTACCTATCATTTAAATCAAACTAATTTTTCGCTAAGTAACAGACTTGTTTATAACTGGCTACTTGGTAAAACCTGGAAAAGTTATTTTGGAGGAGGATTGGCGTTTTATTTAATTCGAACCAACAAGGCTAAGTATTCATCGCATGTATATGGAGAATACACAGACTATACAAGAGAAAAGCAAATTCGGATAGCCTCTCCTGAACATTGGATATCATTTCCAATATCGGTTGGATTTACATGTAAAAATAAACTAGATTTTAATTTTAATTACTTTATACCCGTTTGGGAAAACCGGACAGGGGGGGATACTCCAAGTTGATAAAAACTACAGAGTTTGGTATTGCTTATTATTTTAATTAACTCAACCCCCCGATAGGGCCGAAGAGGCAAATAGAGTATTCAATACTTAATTTGGGTAAAATTAAAAAGGACCCGTCATGACTTCAACCCAGCTAACAATATAGTCAGTCCCATTGGCATCTATATTTGGGTTATTTGTAATCCATTTTCCTTTTAGTTTCAGGTACTCGCAGGTAACTTCGAAATGTGCCATGGCAATACCCATATCTATTTTCTGAAGATCCATTCCGGCAAATTTTCCGTATCCAGGTGTTCGTTTCAGGTAAAAATGAAAGGTGTGGCCCGACTTAATTATTCGCCAGGGTTGTTTGTTCGATGCTGAAGGCGCTAACCTCACCATTTCCAATGGCTCCTGAAAATTTCCGGCATACTCTTCATTTAAAGGAGTAAGAAAATTATTTTCATAGTAAAGTTCTTTCCAGGGTTTGCGATTATCCGACTTTGCACCCCACCTGATGATGTTTTCGCGAATTGTTTTTTTATCAGATGCAAATCCTACCGGTGTAATTGCCGGAATAATCAAATCAGGATCTGTACCAAGCACTTCAGCAAAATCGCTTCTTTTAAATGTACCGCCTAACCAGCATGTTCCAAGATTTAGTTCCGTAAGTTTCAAAATAACGTTTTCAAACAAAAAGCCATAATCTTCAAAACAATAATTGTTATTTCGGATTTCTCCGGCAATAAAATACCCAGCTCCGGATATAAAACCATATGTACCGATTTTCACCCCGGAGTTCTCCCGTGCCCACGACTTTTCAACTAAATGAAAAGTGACATTGTTGCCAAATGGCCCTGTGGAATTGGCCCGTAATATTTCTTGTATTTGATTGATTAATTCAGAAGTCAGTTTTTCGTTTTTATAGCTCCGAACTGATATTCTCTTACGGATTATACTGATAACAGATGTTGCAAATTTCATAATACAGAGGTAAACAGTAAAAATAGTAATATTTACACCGTTCCGAGTATAAAGCTTATCTACATCCTGCACCAGAAAATCAAATTACCGCTACAAAAGAACACCTGTAGGAAAAAATCAGCTTATGTTTCTTTAATCTTTTCGAACAGGTACCCTGTAATCTGGTATCCCATTTTTTTATAAAACTATGTGCTTGTTCTTCACGGCCTAATCCGCTAATTAGCCAGGTTCCATTGCATCCGGCTTCACGGGCATGTTCCTCGGCAAAATCGATCAACGCTTTACCGATACCATGGTAATGATGGGCTTCGTCGGTAACCAAAACCGATACTTCGCCATATCTGTTCACTTCTTCAATACATTCCCTGATCCGGAATCCCAGAATTCCTAAAATCGCTCCGTTTTCATCATATACAAAAAGCTCCTCAAGAAAGGTCTTACTTACATATTCCAAACGATTGATCATATCATTCTCGGTAATACTGTTACCTGTTAACTGTCCCATTAGCACCGCCAATTGCGCAGCATCATTAAAAGATGCCTTTCGGATTTTTGACATTTGGGTAAAATTTTCGCACAAAAATATTTATAATTCGAATCCGTTATTCAGCTAAGGATACAAAAGATTCTTATATATACTGATTTTAAAAAGCGCTTTAGCTAAGATAGCATAATCCATCTAGCCGATCCCTTACGAAGTTATTTAAAAGTTAATATTTAAACACGAAAACACTAAAGTCACGAAGAAATGTGTCAGAATATCAATGCTTTGTGTTTATATTGCCTGAAAATTTTCCCTGCGAACCGGAGAATTAAACAAGCAGGCAACCATTCAGTAATTATGGTTGTTCCAAGTAAATCGGTTTTACTAATTGAATTGTATTTTGAGGAAAAAAAGAAAAACCCCTGCTGATAATTAACCGGCAGGGGATGTATATATAGGTTTGAATTAAAAACTAATATTTCGAAAAGAGGCTTAGCTGGTAACCATCCCATAGGGTAGGGTAGTCGTCGTCCATTTTTTTAAGGATGGACTTAATAATTGCTTCGCGCATAAACTGCGATTTATTGTCGATCTTATACTTTCTGCAATATTGTTCAATAACATTTATTTCTTTGTTGTTGAACGAAATAACACGCTTGTTAATTCTTTTTAGGTCGACTTCCCTGTTATATTTACGCTTCACCGGCGAATAGTTTAAATTCCGTTAAATACGGGAACTAATTTGCTATTTTTATTTTAATAGCAACAGACATCAAATTTAAAGTTATCAAATAATTATGAACAACTGTTTTCGCTGGTGTATGTGGCTAGAGGCTTTCAGTGCGGAAAGCATTTTTTAGTTCTTTTAAATTAGTGATTTTGAGAAGAAAAGATAAAACAATAAACAGGATAATGGAAATGCTCATAATGCCCGCCAGGGAGAGTGGTAATTGCTGCAATAATAAAATTATAGCAATTGAAAGCATCACATAAATACCATATTTAAAATATTGTTTTTTGTCAGGCTTAAAATTTATAGTATCTGATACAAAAAATTATTTGTGCTGTTGCTGCAAAAAGCTGGGCTGTAATTGTTGCTACAGCTGCCCCTGTAATTCCCCATGCGGGTATTAAGGTAAGGTTGAGCGACAGATTGATGATAAGTGTAACGCCAGCCACAATATTTAACTGAAGCAGCTTTCCGCCGGCTGTCATCAGCGAACCGAAAATATATGTTAAGGAAACAGGAACTGCGCAAATTGAAAGTATTGTAAATACCCTTGCCGATTCTGTATGAGATTCAACATACAGATAGTTTAGTATCTCATGGGAAAAGGCGGTTAAAATTATGGCCAGGGAAACTGTCCCTGTAAAAAGAAAAGAAAAAGCCAGTTGAGTTAAAGGTCGGATATTTTCATTTTTCGATAATTGTTTGGAAAACATGGGGAGTAATAAGGATGCAAAGAGAACCGAAATCATGGTAATAGCATCAAAAATTCTGAACGATTGAGCGTAAATTCCGGCTTTAAAAGCGCCATCGGGCAACAAACGTTCAATGAGGATGGCATCGCTGCGGTTTGTGAATAACCATTAACAGGCCCAGCAAGGCAAAAGGAAGACTTTTCCGGAATAATCCGAAGGAAAATACAGGCCACATGTTTAAATGATATCCTGCCTGTTTTGCTTAAACATTATAA
>JAAUTT010000290.1 GCA_012031335.1 Bacteroidales bacterium
TAACGGAAGGGTTCATCAGGACCAGAGCTACCGTTTTACAATAGCAGCGCCAGGTGAACTTACTATGAACGAACAATCGCCACATGCTCAGGCGTTTACCGAATCAGATTCCGTAATTGATCTGGCGAGCGATGCTCGGATCTTCGATTTGCGAATCATTGGCCAGCATCATAGCCTTGCTGAGTATTACTGAGAGAACACCATCGCCTTCGAACGGCAAGAAGATTTTTGACAACTCACCACTTCTGACACCACGCTCGGGAACGATGCAAAGGTACTGATCATTTGGCTCCATCAGGATATTGCCACTACCAAGATGAATCTTGTAAGCACGAAGATCCCCTGCACGATCAAAAACTTTCCTTCAATTCGACACCTGGTTTTGATCTTTAAAGCCGGCAAAATTTCCTTGAGAACCTCCTTTCGCGTTTCAGCAGAGGTCCGAAAGATCACCAAACGAAAAAGTATGCCAGTATCGGTGATGCGTATCTCCTGCGTCGACCCAGGTGGGGTCGTTGCCGATACTGCACACGCCGACGAACAAATCGAGATCGCGCATGACTTCTGTCAAAACTATCGGCATAACTTCAACCAGCGCAACAGCTTCGCCGCTTGGTCTGGAGAACCTGAGCTGGTCGGAAACGCAATGAAGGAAGATTCCCGTTGCTGAGATTTCATCGGTAATTGGTTCAACGAAGAATTCAGCGACCATGTTCCATTGCGGCAACTCCAGATAGGGCGCGTTATAACTGTCCCAGGCCCCTTGCAGCCGATACTTCCATCCACGCTGCTGGCATAGCTGATTGAATTGATGCTGTTTCAAAACATTATTACCGGTATATCCGCCCAGGCGCGGTGCGTGTTAAAGCGTCAACACCCGATCCCACCATTCTGGTTACTGCCTACGAACATACCGGGAAAGGAACTCAAACGCTGGTGGTTATTAATTCAGGTGCAGAAGGGAAAATGGTATCCATACAAGGTGCCGGAATACCTGCTGAGTTCATGGTATTTCGCACCAATTCGGCTACTGAAAACTGCAAGGAAATTGGTAAAGCCCTCACCGGTGCTGAAAACTACTTTGAAATTCCGGCTAGCAGCATTGTTACCCTGCAGGCTGGCGGAAATGCATTATAGTGTAATCATTCTATGGTGCTGGCTTAGAGAATGAAATAATAATCAATCCAAAATATAATGAAGAAAATTAATCTTTTTTTTTGCAGTGCTGATTTTTGGTTGCAGCTTCATATCGGTTGCACAACTCACCCATGAAATAAATCCCGATCTTCTTACAAAAATATGGCCGGCTTTATGGATCAAACATCCGGCTACTAATGACCAGTACGGAGTATATCATTTCCGCAAATCGTTTGAATTGGGAAATGTTCCCGGAAAGTTTATCATTCATATCTCAGCCGATAACCGCTATTGGCTGTATGTAAACGGAAAACGTATCTGCACGGGGCCGGCAAAAGGCGACCTGGGACATTGGCGTTTTGAGAGTCTGGATATTGCTTCCTATCTTCAAAAAGGGAAAAATGTTCTTGCAGTTACAGTTTACAATCCGGGCGATTACCGCGCAACATGGCAGGTTACCGGAGGAACAGGATTGGTGGTTCAGGGAAATACGGCCACTGAAGCTTTAGTAAATACCGATACCAGCTGGAAAGTTATGGAAAATACTGCTTATTCTCCATTGTTCGAAATCCATAAGTTTGTGGGAGCCCGCGAGAGTTTTCTGGCAGCCCGGTATCCATTCAACTGGGAAAAACCGGATGCTGACGAAAAGCTTTTTACACAGGCAGTTTTTTCCGAAGAAGCAATTCCTTCGGGAGTGCACGGGACTTATCCCCGCAGGTTGATTCAACGGAATATACCTCTCCCGGAGGAAACTCCCCAGCGGTTTGGAGTGGTGCGAAAGATGGAAAACCTTCCAATATCCGATGGATTTATCAAAGGGAAGGGAAAATTAGAGATTCAGCCTTGGGGTGAGACTACAATTTTGCTCGATCAGCAATATCTTACCACTGCTTATCCCGAACTCCGTTTTAGTGGCGGAAAGGGTGCCAAAATAACTATTACATATTCTGAAGCACTCTTCAGCGGATATAATAACAACAAAGGCAACCGGAACGAAGTGGAAGGTAAGGAAATTGAGGGCATTTGTGATGTTATCTACCCTAACGGCGATTCCAACATTGTTTTCCGTCCGCTTTTTTTACCGTACTTTCAGGTATGTGGAACTTAAAATTCAGAACTATACCGACCCATTGATTATCCACGATTTTAGTTCGGTATTCACGGGATATCCTTTCCGGGAGAATGCCTTTTTCAAAAGCGATGATGCCAGTTTAGCCAAAATTTGGGAAACCGGTTGGAGAACAGCCCGCCTGTGTGCTTTCGATACCTATATGGACTGCCCTTACTACGAGCAGTTGCAATATGTGGGCGACACCCGCGTTCAGGCACTTATGTCATTGTATGTTTCGGGCGACGACCGACTAATGAAAAATGCCATAGACCAGTTTGCCGATTCACGAATTTCCGAAGGATTGACACAAAGCAGATATCCTAATATCCACCGGCAAATAATACCCCCATTTTCTCTTTTCTGGACCATGATGGTACACGATTACTGGATGCACCGGCAGGATGACGCTTTCATAAAGCAACACCTGAAAGGCATGCTGGATGTTTTGGAGTGGCATAAGAATAAAATCGACCCAAAAACCGGAATGCTCGGAGCACTGCCTTATTGGAATTTTGTCGACTGGCCAAAAGAATGGCCCTGGGTAGGCTACGACGAGGACAGCGGACTTCCGAAGGGATCCCGAAACGGAAACTCTGCTATTCATACCCTTCAGTTTGCATATGCAACCGATAAGGTAATTGAGATTTTCGATGCATTCGGAATGAAAACGGAAGCAGCCAAATACAAAAAAGTATCAGAATCCCTTAAGCAAAGTACTTACCGCATGTGCTGGGACAACAATAAAAGAATGATGGACAAATATGCCCGATAAAGCTGAGTTCAGTCAGCTATGCCAATGTGCTGGCAGCGCTAACGGATGCCCTGCCTAAAATGGATGAAAAGACCTTATGACTTCGAACAGTAGCCGATACCAATATTATTCAGTGTACTTTTTATTACAGGTTTTACCTGAATCAGGCCATGAAAAAAGCAGGTCTGGGCGATAAGTATATCGAAATGCTCACGCCCTGGAGAAAAATGATCGCAATGGGACTTACCACCTTTGCCGAAAATCCGGAACCAACCCGCTCCGATTGTCATGCCTGGAGTGCCAGCCCCAATTACGACCTGCTTGCAACCGTGCTTGGTGTAGAACCAGGTAGTCCGGGTTTTAAGTCAGTTACCATCAATCCTCATTGGGAGAACTCAATATTGCTGAAGGCCAGGTACCCTGTCCACAGGGAATGATAAAGGTGAAATTGAAAAAGCTTGCGGGTGGAAGTATAGAGGCAGAAGTGGATTTACCCGGAACCCTTGCCGGAACCTTTCTCCTGAATGGAAAAAAATTAAGCTGAAACCAGGTAAACAGATGATTACCATTAGTAAATCAATAATTATATTATAAAAAATGAATTTCAGGCATATCCTCGTTCTCTTTTTCTTCTTCACAGGTTTGACAATAGTAACAAACGGTCAGGACTTTATACTTCCGTTGTATAGCGGCGAAATTCCAAATTCCAAAAAAACAGGTACTCCCGAAAAGATCGAAAAGAAAGATATTATAGTGGTTTCCAATGTTCAGGAACCCAATATTGCGGTGTATCTTCCATCGAAGCGTTTTTCTACCGGACAGGCAGTGATAATTTGTCCTGGTGGCGGATACTGGGTACAGGCATACGACCTGGAAGGGACCGACATTGCCCGGTACCTGAACTCCATAGGCGTTGCCGGCATTGTGCTGAATTATCGTTTGCCGACCGCCGGCAATACCCTTGAACCCCACAAAGCTCCGTTGATGGATGCCCAACGTGCAATGCGCATGGTTCGCGCCAATGCATCCCAGTGGAATATTGATACAGCCAGAATCGGGATCATGGGCTTTTCTGCAGGGGGACATCTTGCTTCAACGCTGGGTACACATTTCGATTATGGCAATAAAGCATCAGCCGATCCGGTGGAGCGGCTGAGTTGTCGCCCGGACTTTATGGTGCTGATATACCCGGTAATTTCGTTCACTTCACCAAACATGCACACCGGCTCAAAGATGCTTTGCTGGGTAAAAATGCTGATCCCAAACTTGCCGGATATTATTCCGGCGAGCTTCAGGTAAGAGACGACACCCCGCCTGCCTTTTTGTGCATGCCGATGATGACAAGGGTGTTCCGGTTGAGAATACACTGTTGATGTATGCAGCCATGCGGAAGAAAAATATCCCTGCCGAACTGCACATTCTTTCTGAAGGTGGACATGGCTTCGGGTTGGGAATAAATAACGCGCATATTGCCTCATGGACTGATAATTTGCGTTTTATGGCTCAACTGGTTGAATAATCCTTCAAATAAATAAATGAATTGAGATTTATAATAATTGACTTAACTTAACTACTATGAAAACTAAAATTACACTGATACTGCTGCTCTTTCTTTATGCAGGAATATCGGCCCAAACGGTATTTTCGCCCGAAGCCGGCTTGTATACCACCTTGCTTAACGATCTGAAAAATAACCTTTACACCAACAGTCGTGTGGAGAAAGTGACACTTGACGGAAAGGAGCGGTTGATGTTCGTAGAATGGGTGCGCGATCATATCCATACTATGAAAGCTTATAAATACTGGGAGAAAGACATGGCTAGTTACATTGCTTTTTTATGGAACATCAAACCGATAAAGGAATGTATTTCGATTATCGGGAATCGTACAAGGATAAAAATGTAGGTCAGCTCTTCTTTACTAACTGTTTCGACCGCCAGTTTTACTTTGTGGATGTGAACGAGCAGAATTTCTTCTTTCGCATGCCTATGGAGGCCGATCTTGAATATCTGATGGTGGAAGGAGTCTTTACCAACTGGCAAACTACCGGCGATGTTGAATATGTTAAGAAATGGATGCCCACATTAATCAAAGGGATGAAATACCTGATGAACGATCCACTGCGCTGGTCGGGGAAAAACCTGCTGGTAAAACGTCCATATACCATCGATACCTGGGATTTTACCTCGCAGCACGACAGTCTGAAAAGTGTTGACCGCCTGCTGGGGCATATCGACAACACCGAAAAAACACCCAAAGGCATTATGCATGGCGATAATAGCGGGATGTTTATGGCAGGTAAAATGCTTTCGCAATTATACAATGCAATTGGAGAAGCTGATGCTGCCAGAGAATGGGATTTACAGGCAGAGCTTTTCCGCCAACGGTTAAATACACTCTGCTGGAACGGGAAACATTACGCTCATTTTATACCCGAAGAGCCGGTTCCTGCTCATATTCAAACTGACCCGATTAACTCCGTAGGCTTATCCAACACCTATTCCATTAATCGCGGTGCACCAACCCGCGAAATGGCTGCTTCCATCATCAAAACCTATCAGGAAATCGGCGAAAAAACAAAGAACGAATCGCTGGCCCCATGGTTTGGAATTTATCCTTTCATCCCACCCCATTTTGGAAACTACAAAGTTGGCGAATACATGAATGGTGCTATCCTACCTTTAGTGGGCGGAGAGCTTACCAAAGCAGCTTTTCAGAACGGATACGAAAGATACGCTGTGGAGCAGCTGAAAACACTGGATGTACTGCTAAGCAAAACCGAACGTAAGCTACATGGGTGCATCAACGGAGATGGTACTGCCCAAACTGAAGCTATTCCCGATGAGTGGGGACAGGCGGCTTTTGTTAGCGCACTAATTGAAGGTTTGGCCGGAGTGGTGGATAAAAATATTCTCTTTAAAGAAGTGGAAATTTCGCCACGCTGGTATTTTGCAGGCGTTGAAAAAACAAAGGTAGACGTAGGCTATGGAAGCGATGGCAACCAGGTGAGCTACCAGTATGCGTTCCGGAACAACAGGGTAGAAATTAAAACCAGTGGCAAATTCGAAAAATTTACCATACGTGTTCCTTTCCCGGATAAGGCAAAATCGGCCACGGCTTCTGTCAACGGTAAAAACGTAAAGGTAACAATAGATCAGGTAAACCAGTCGAAGTACGCTGTTTTTAACGGAAGCGGAAGCTCCAACACGGTGGTGGTAAGTTTTAA
>JAAUTT010000291.1 GCA_012031335.1 Bacteroidales bacterium
GTTATAGCCAAATCGGCAGACAGAAGTTATATATTTTATAAATGAATTTTCCACGCTTAATAACCCTGAACTTAACTTCATACCGGGCATGATTCAAAACCCATTTACCATCCTGCTCGCGGTAACTGACCATGTATGATGCTCCTACTGTTTTTACATCAGTTCCGATAGGTTTTTTCTTAACAAGGTATTTATCGGCAAATTGTAATCCATAAGGACTGATGGCAAATTCAGCCCGGCGTATTGCCAAGGTATTCAGGTCGAGATAAAGTTTTCCTTCATATAAAGGTTCCTGATATCCTTCGCGCTGCATAAATTCAATAACATACGTCTCACGTCCTTCAATATTGGTAATATTTACAGGCTTAAACTCGTAATTATTGAAATATTCTTCTGACATAAAAGTTTCGGGGTTCTTGGCTAAGTCAAGCAAAACAACAGCCTGATGACCACCCTGAAGTTTAAACATAATGGTGTCCATCTTTTTTACATCCTGACTTTTGCGTCCTTTATATACCTTAACACGGTCGGCTTCAAATTCGTTACTATATCTCGATTTGTATATATTTAAAACAGCTTCGGCCAATCCGACATACTGTTTATTCTGCATAACCGATTCGCGGTAAAATGCTGTACAAATATAAGGTGAGGTACCGTAATTCGATGGGATATTGTGGATAGCCGAGCGGATTAGGTTGTGAGGATCATTGGATCGGATAACAAGTTCCTTCAATGTTACCACTTCAGTGGTTAATTCGATCAGATTATTTTTCAGCTGAATTTGTTCAATGGTAAGATCCTGACTTTTATAACCCATATACGAAATACGGATAGGTATATTGGTTTTTGCGACAGGAACTTTAAGTATAAATTCACCCTCACTATTCGAAATAGTACCTATGTTACTGTTTGCCAGGTATACATTGCTGTAGGGAATTGGTTTTTTAGTTACTACATCCACAATCTTACCTTTAACACTTACAAATTTCGAGGAATCTTCGGGGCCAACCGGGTTCAATGAAAATAATGACGACGCATTAAGTCCTGAGAAAATGGCTGATATAAAAATAATGAAAATTAACATTATTAACCTGCCTGCCGGAGAGCTAAGATTTTTGTTTGTTGCACCGAACGAAGAACATAATTGGTTTTCTTGGTTCTGCATTTTTTGATTGGAAAAAGTTTTACGGTTCATATTAGTGCGTTTAAATTCATAATGTTCAGCCTGACCTATAAAAGGTACGCTAATATGATTCACCATTTTTAATTACCCTATGAAATAAATATCTTCTTAGTTTTTAGATTGAACTAATACTGAAAAAAGATTTTTGTGACCAACCAGATTTAGCGAATAGAAATTCGAAAAACAATGTTTTAGAAATGTGTATTTATGGCATCAACGGGATTCATACGGGCTGCAGTATAAGCTGGGAGAAATCCTGAAACAACCCCGATGATTCCGGATATAAGTAATCCGCGTATTACATTACCAAATGTCATAGCAACCTCAAAATCAAATGCGTACTTTGAAATCACAGTTCCGCCGTACACCAGCAACAAACCCAATACACCTCCGGCCAAGGATAAAATTACCGACTCGTACAGGAATTCTACCAGAATGGTGTACTGTTTTGCTCCGAGAGCCTTCTGAATACCAATAATGCGAGTACGTTCCTTTACACTTACAAACATGATATTTGCAATCCCGAAACCGCCCACAAGAATTGAAAAGCCGCCAATTATCCAACCGGTGAGGTTAATCATAAAAAAAATTCTGTCGATTCCCTGAGAGAGTAAACTTGCCTGGTTAATAGAGAAATTTTCCTTATCAAGAGGTTTTATTCGTCTGATAGAACGCATAATTTGGATGAGTTCATCGCTTAGTTCAGCATTTTTTACACCAGGTTTGGCTTTTACCCAGATAAAAGGATTCATGCGGTCGCTCCGGATATCAAAAGGGTAGAACCATAATTCATAGGAATAAGTAATATCTCGTCCAGACTTCCTCCTCCAAGTACACTTTTACCCTCTTTTGCCACAACTCCGATAACCGTTATTTTGCGCCCCATTAGGTTTACCTGCTTTCCAAGCGGATTTTCATCTCCAAATAATTTTGTTGCAATCTCATTGCCAATAATTCCAACACTGCGAACCGATTCGGATTCCTCAAGAGTAAAGTACCGTCCTTGTTCCAGTTCAAAAGTACGGATATCAGCAAACTCATGCGTATTAACCCATATTCCGATGTTTTCGACGGTATTATTCTTATATTTCAGATTTCTTCCGGTAGATACCGAAAAACAAACAGTTTCGGATAAAAGACTTCGCTTTTTCAGTTCTTTATATTCATGGAGCTTTGGAACCGGTCGCTGAATATATTCCCACCAGGGATAGTCGGGGCCAAAGGTCCACGGCCACTTTTGTACATAAACCACGTTATCACCAAGGGATGAAATACTGGTTCTGATTTTATTTTCAAGGGAGTTTAAAACTGTAAAAACTGATATAATGGCAAATATACCAATGGTAATTCCCAGTAAAGTAAGAAAAGTGCGCAGTTTATTTGCCACCACCGAAGAATAGGCAAATAACAGACTTTCTTTTAGTAACCGTATAATTAAAATCACGTCGAAAAAATTATTTTGAAAAAACTATTCGTCTGAATCACAATTCACTTTTATTACTATTTTTGACGGATAACTTATTCTTTTATGTTAACTTCCAATAATATATAATTGGTAGCTAAAAGTAACGATTTTTAACCACATTTTTAATATTTTTGCCCTAAAAAGGAACGCTTAATAAATGAGTGATTTAAAAAAGATTCGGAACGCACTTATTTCAGTTTACCATAAAGATAACCTGGAAGAGATTGTAAAGAAATTGGATGGCCTGGGTGTAAAGATTTTCTCGACAGGTGGAACAAAAGATTTTATAGAGCAATTTGGAATAAAAGTTACAGCAGTTGAAGATGTAACCAGCTATCCTTCCATTTTCGGAGGAAGGGTAAAAACCTTGCATCCAAAAGTTTTTGGCGGTATTCTTTATCGCAGGGAGCATGAAGGAGATCTTGCCGAAGCATCAAAGTACGAAATTCCTCCTATCGATCTGGTAATTGTTGATCTTTATCCGTTTGAGGAAACTCTGGCATCGGGAGCCGAAGAGGATGAAATAGTGGAAAAAATTGACATTGGTGGCATTTCACTTATACGTGCAGCAGCTAAAAATTTCAACGATGTAGTAATAGTTCCTTCAAGGAATGAATATAAAAAACTGATTCAACTCCTGAATGAAAAGTCAGGCAATACCTCACTCTCCGATCGCAAGTGGTTTGCCGCTGCAGCATTCAATGTTTCATCTCATTACGATAGTGCCATTTTCGGATACTTTAATCAAACAGCCGGGATAACAGCATTCAAACAAAGTATACTAAATCACGATCATCTCCGTTATGGAGAGAACCCTCATCAAAAAGGTTGGTTTTTTGGTGACTTAAGCAAACTTTTCGATCAGATTCACGGGAAAGAAATTTCTTATAATAACCTGCTCGACATTGATGCAGCTGTGAATTTAATGGCAGAATTTACGGATACTACATTTGCCATTCTGAAACATAACAATGCATGCGGTATTGCATCGCGCGAAAAGCTTTCAGAAGCATGGAAAGACGCCCTGGCGGGAGATCCTGTATCAGCCTATGGTGGCATACTTATCACTAACAGGGAAGTGGACGAAGAATCTGCAAAGGAAATAAATCAATTGTTTTTCGAAATCATAATAGCACCGGGTTATAATAACAAAGCACTGGAGCTTCTTAAGTCGAAAAAAAACAGGATTATTCTGATCCAGAAACAAATTAATCTACCTGGTTATTCATTTCGCTCACTTTTAAATGGCGTGGCTTTTCAGGATAAGGACCTGAGTACCGAAGCAGAGGCAGATATGAACCCAGTTACCAAAGTTGTTCCACAGAAACAAGAACTGGAAGATTTAGTTTTTGCAAATAAAATTGTAAAACACACAAAGTCGAACACCATTGTACTTGCCAAAGGAAAACAGTTACTGGCAAGTGGTGTAGGACAAACATCGAGAGTAGATGCGCTTAAACAGGCCATTGAAAAAGCAGGTAATTTCGGTTTCGATGTTAAAGGAGCTGTAATGGCCAGCGATGCATTCTTCCCGTTTCCTGACTGTGTGCAGATCTCACACGAGGCTGGAATCAATGTGGTTGTGCAACCGGGAGGATCGGTAAAAGACAACGACTCTATTGAATATTGCGATTTGAATCAAATGGCAATGGTATTTACAGGTATCAGGCACTTTAAACATTAACAGAAAAATATAATTGAACGCACTATATGGGATTGTTCTCCTTCTTAACTCAGGAAATTGCCATTGACCTTGGCACCGCCAATACCATTATTATCCATAACGATAAAGTGGTAGTTGACGAACCTTCGATTGTTGCCATTGACACAGCATCGGGAAAGCTTATTGCTATTGGTGAGCAGGCCAGGCAAATGCATGGTAAAACTCATGAAAATATCAAGACAATCCGTCCTCTTCGCGATGGTGTGATTGCCGATTTTAACGCTGCTGAACAAATGATCCGCGGAATGATCAAAATGATCAACAGCAAGTCGCAATGGTTTACTCCTTCTCTCAGAATGGTAGTATGTATACCTTCGGGAAGTACTGAAGTTGAGGTACGTGCTGTGAGGGACTCGTCCGAACATGCCGGTGGTCGCGATGTTTACATGATTTACGAACCCATGGCAGCCGCCATTGGTATCGGACTTGATGTTGAAGCCCCCGAAGGATGTATGGTTGTGGATATAGGTGGTGGAACAACTGAAATAGCCGTTATTGCACTGGGTGGTATTGTTTGCAACAAGTCAATCCGCATTGCCGGAGATGGCTTTACTGCCGATATACAGGCCTATATGCGTCATCAGCACAATATCAAAGTTGGAGAACGTACTGCAGAAGAAATTAAAATAGCTGTAGGATCGGCACTTTCCGACCTTGACGTTCCTCCGGCTGATTATATTGTTCGCGGCCCGAACCTTATGACAGCGCTTCCCATTGAAGTACCTGTTTCGTACCAGGAAATTGCTCACTGCCTTGATAAATCCATTTCAAAAATCGAATCAGCAGTGCTCAGTGTTCTGGAACAAACACCTCCCGAACTATATGCTGATATTGTAACCAAAGGCATATATCTTGCTGGTGGTGGGGCACTATTACGTGGACTCGACAAACGGTTGACCGATAAAATAAACATACCGTTCCATGTTGCTGAGGATCCATTACGTGCTGTTGCCCGTGGTACCGGAATTGCACTGAAAAACGTTGACCGGTTCCAGTTCCTGATGCGATAATTGAGGGATTACCCAAATGCGTAACCTGCTTAAGATTTTATATACCTATCATTTCCTGCTTTTATTTATTGCTCTGGAAGTAATAAGTGTGATAATGATTGTCCAAAATAATAATTATCACAGTGCAGCCTATGCGAGTAAGGCAAAAGCCATTTCGGGATCCATTTATGCTACAATAAACGAATTTAAGGAATATCTTTCCTTAAAAGATGCAAATAAGGCTCTTGCACGAGAAAATGCTTTATTACGAAACTATCTGAAATCCAGTTATGGCACTTTCGATACAACACGTATTATACTTCACGATTCAATTTATAAGCAGCTTTACAGGTTTCAGGAAGCAAAAGTGGTAAATAACACCGTAAATAAACAATACAATTATATCACAATCAACAAGGGTTCCCGTCACGGAATTCAACCTGACATGGCTGTAATTGGGCCAAATGGAGTAGTTGGTAAAATAAACGGAGTATCTGAGAATTTCTCAAATATTCTTTCTGTCATAAATGTAGAATCGAAAATAAGTGCCAAACTCAAAAAGGATAATAACCTTGGCTCAGCTCGTTGGGAAGGCAAAGATTTTGAACACTGCACACTTTTTGAGATACCCCAACACGTGAATGTTCAGAAGGGCGATACAGTTGTTACTACCGGTTTCACTTCATTTCCTGAAGGAATAATAATTGGAACTGTTGCAGGGTTTACAACCAAAGATGGTAATTTCTATGAGATAGATGTAAAATTGAGCACAGATTTCAATTCGCTAAGTTATGTTTCGGTTGTGGAATATTTGATGAAGGATGAAGTTGTTAAACTGGAAAACAGCACTCAGAAATGATAGGTGA
>JAAUTT010000292.1 GCA_012031335.1 Bacteroidales bacterium
CGAAGACTAAACCTACCTACGACGAATTGGGCGGCCGGGATTGAGGAGCTGAAAAAGCAACTGGCCGATAAACAAAACCTGGAAAGGGAACTTGTTAAAACAAGAATTTTAATGCAGGCAGCCTTCGATCAGTCGCCGGTGCCGCTGATTGTAGTTACTTACCCCGATTTCACTTTTAAGATAATCAATAAGGCTACAGAAGATTTCTTGCTCGTTAAGGCCGAAAACTATCTAAACAAATCCCCGCTAGAGGTAGAATGGGCCTGGCAAGAATTTTATCCCGACGGCACCAAAGTGACAGATCCTTCAAAATTACCATTGCCCCAGGCCTTGCATGGCATAGTAACAAAAAATATGGAAATGTATATTGTTCGGCACGATGGATCGGTAGTATGGGAGCTTGCCAGCGCTTCGCCCATTTATGATAATGAGGGGCAGCTCCTGGGAGGCATATTTGCCCTTATTGATATTACAGAGCGGAAGGCCAATGAGCAGGTACTTTCCGAAAGCAGGCGAAAACTGAAAGAACAAAATGAGGAATACGAAGCCATAAACGAGGAACTAAGGGAGGCTAACGAACTGCTTCAGATAGCTAAAAACAAAGCTGAAGAGAGTGACAGATTGAAGACAGCTTTTTTGCAGAATATGAGTCACGAAATCCGCACCCCGATGAATGCCATTATGGGTTTTTCGGATTTAATGGCTGATAATTTCGAAGATAAACAAAGGCTCGGAATGTTTTCGGCTATAATTCACGATCGGTGCAACGACCTGCTCAATATTATTAACGACATCCTCGATATTTCAAAAATAGAATCGGGGCAATTGAATCTTCATCCCGAAAATTGTGAGCTTCATGCGCTCTTCACCGAAATAAACAATATTGCTGAGGAGCAAATGGTGCGATCGGGAAAAAACAATATAAGGCTGGTGTTTGAAGAATTACAAAATATACCGGCTATTAAAACAGATAAAGGAAAGTTGAAACAGATTTTAATTAATTTGATTGTTAATGCCATTAAGTTTACCGAAAAGGGTTTTATTAAATGTGGTTGTAAGGTCCTGGAAGATCAGCTTGTTTTTCATGTTTCCGATACCGGAATTGGGATTCCCCCTGAAAAACATCCTTATGTTTTCGAACGTTTTATGCAGTTTCACGAATTGTCAGACAAAAATCTGGGAGGCACAGGCTGGGACTATCTATTGTTAAAGGTTTGGTAACATTGCTGGGAGGCAGGGTTTGGTTTGAGTCAATACTTAACAGTGGAACAACTTTTTACTTCACGGTACGATACGAAAAAGCCGAAATTATCCCCGAAGTACCTGTGGCAGATAAACAGGATATAACGGGTGAAATTAACCGAAAAACACTGCTTATTGTTGAAGATGAATATTATAATTCTGCTTTCCTGAAAGAAATTTTACAACCACATTATGATGTTTTATGTGCATCAACTGGTAAGGAAGCCATCAGTATTGTTACGGCTAATGCTGTTGACCTTATTTTGATGGATATCCGGCTGCCTGACATATCAGGATACGAAACTACCCGGGCTGTTTGCCAGTTAAAACCGGGTATGAAGGTTATTGCTCAAACGGCTTATGCTGCCATCGACGAAAAAGAAAAAGCTTTGCAACACGGGTGTGTGGATTATATCAGCAAACCAATAAACAGAAATACTCTTATGACACTTTTAAATAAATACCTTTAGAATTCATTTTGTACCTTTCGGGAATCAACCGCCGGTTGGATTATCATTGCACCATGGACAAATTCCTTTTATAATTAAAGAGATATAAATGATTGGTTCTCACATCCGAATTGTTTTTTGTTATAAAAGCTGATATTTTTGTACCAAACAATTTGATCAATCATGGCCCTGGATATTTTTATTACGTTCTTTTTGGTTTCTCTTAACGGGTTTTTTGTTGCTGCCGAATTTGCAATTGTTAAGGTACGTTCTTCGCAACTCGAAATGAAGAGCAAAGAAGGGAATAGTTTTGCAATTTTATCAAAACATATTGTAAACCATTTGGACCGTTACCTGGCAGCTACCCAGCTTGGAATTACACTTGCCAGTCTGGGTTTAGGCTGGATTGGCGAACCGGTGGTTTCTAAAATAATCATAAACCTCATGAACCTTATGGGAGTGGAAATTCACGAAGAGTTGGCTCATGATATTGCCTTACCAATTGCTTTTGCCATTATCACTGTTCTTCATATTGTATTTGGCGAACTTGCTCCTAAATCTCTGGCCATACAGCGATCAGAAAAAACAACACTGTTCATTGCCTATCCTTTACAATTCTTTTTCTTTTTATTTAAGCCCTTTATCTGGTTGCTGAACGGCATAGCCAATTTACTTTTAAAAACCATTGGTATTACCACCGTTCACGGTTCGGATGTTCATAGCAGTGAAGAACTGAAATACCTGGTTCAGCAGGGTCAGAAAAGCGGAGAAATTGACGATGACGAATACAAGATTATTAAAAATGCCTTTAATTTTTCGGAACAAACGGTAAGACAGATCATGGTTCCCCGTACAAGTATGTTTACCATGATATCAGTGAATTCGATGAAACTATAATTGATAGTATTGTGGAAGAAAGCTATTCCAGAATACCTTGTTACGAAGGAAATATTGACAATATCATTGGTTTGGTGTACCTGAAAGATATATTGATTGGCGCCCGAAAGGGGAAGGATTTTAATATAAAGGACATTCTTCGTCCTATCATTGCTGTACCCGAGTCCAAACATATAGCGCAAATGCTGAATGAGTTTCAGATAAAACATCAGCAGATGGCCCTGGTAATTAACGAATATGGAGGCACCGAAGGAATCGTAACTATGGAAGATATCCTGGAGGAATTGGTTGGTGAGATACAGGACGAATCGGACAATGAACTGCCCGTTGTTGAAAAAATCAGTGATAAAGAATACCATGTCTCCGCATTGGCAAGTCTGGATGATATTAACGAATTGCTTCCCCGACCCATTGAAAAGGGTGAAGAATATGAGACCCTAGCAGGCTGTCTTATTATTAAATTCAGATCTCTGCCAAAGGTTAAGGATAAATTAGTATGCAATAACTATGAATTTCAAATATTAAAGACAACAAAAACATCCATTATACTGGTTAAAGTAACTGATCTTACCATAGATATTTAAGCGTTAAATGAATAATTCATCTGCATTCGAACATTTAAAAATTAAAACTTAATGGAATCCGATAACTTATTATTGGCTTTTGGATTAACAGTATTCGCAGGCTTATCTACCGGAATCGGAAGTTTAATTTCCTTACTTAAAAAGGATTTTAATCCGAAACTTTTATCAGCTGCCCTGGGTTTTTCAGCTGGTGTTATGATTTATGTTTCGCTGGTCGAAATATTTGATAAGGCCAAAATCTCTCTTACAGATTTTTATGGGCCTAAAACAGGTTATATATATACTGTTCTTGCTTTTTTTGGAGGTATTGCCATCATTGCCATTATCGACCGATTAATTCCTTCGTACGAAAACCCGCACGAAATCAAAAACCTTGATGAGAGGAAACTCAATCCGCAGAATCATAAAAAGCTTCTTCGAATGGGACTTTTTTCGGCTTTAGCCATTGCTATACATAATTTTCCCGAAGGCCTGGCAACCTTTATGGGAGCATTGTCCGATCCTGCATTGGGTATTAGTATAGCTGTGGCCATAGCTATTCATAACATTCCTGAAGGAATCGCTGTTTCTGTTCCCATATATTACGCTACCAAAAACCGTAAAAAAGCCTTTTGGATGTCGTTTTTATCGGGATTTGCAGAACCTGTGGGAGCTATCGTAGGATATTTCTTATTCCGCAACTTTTTCAACGAAGCTACTTTCGGAATTGTCTTTGCCAGTGTTGCCGGTATTATGATTTACATATCGCTCGACGAACTGTTACCAACTGCCGAAGAATACGGGGAACATCATATTGCCATTGGCGGTGTAATTGCCGGTATGGCAGTAATGGCTGCAAGTTTACTGCTTTTTGTTTAGTTGCAATTACTATGAGTCTGCTGAATAAGTCCGAAGGACTTGAATTTGAATAGCCACCGGTACAGCCGGAGGTCTCTTCGAGATAGTGGATTAGAACCCGGAAATGGTTTTTGTTGCACTCCCCCGCACTTCGTACGAGGCTATTCTAATTAAATCCCTTCAGGATTTCAATATTTCAATGCATCATTGTCCGGTAAATAAATTATGTAACCTCTACTAGGTTGTAGTTTCGATCGTATTTATCTATTCTACAATTATGTATCCTCTACGAGGATATTTCTTCAACTTCGTAGAAGTTGCATAATTGTAGAAAATAAAAAGAAAGGTGACTTGTGCCAACCTTGTAGAGGTTGCACAGTTGACAATGCTTTCACGCGATTTCACATTTTTAACCAGACAACACTGATTTCAATGAAAACATTTTCGTTATTTTAAAAATAAGCAAATAAATAGTTTTTCAGCAGCCTCAACTTATTAATGCCAATATCAACCTGTTTTTGCAAATTCTGGTGCAGGGTAATAAACACATTGTTACCCCTGTATTAAAACCCTCACCTGCCCTGTAAATTTTTATTTTACTGCTTCGGTAACGATCATTTCGCGAATACCTTCCTGGTACGAGGTGGGGGTGAACTTAAACTGTTTCTCAAATTTCGTGGAGTCGAACACATAATCCCTGTCGTACTGGTACATCATTTCGGGCAGTTCGCGCATCAGAGGCATAAACAGACCCATTATGCGGATCATCCATACCGGCACAACCATGTACTTGTTATCGGCGTTCAGTTCGCGGGTAAATAATTTAATGAAATCCCTGCCTGTGAGCACTTGCTTATTGGTAGGCAGGTGCCATACCTGGTTATAGGCTTCGGGGGTGTTACCCAGTAGGGCAGTGGCTTTGGCTGCATCGGGTGTATAGGTAAACGAATGTTTTTTATCTACATCGCACATCCAGTTGGGCTTTTTCCCTTTCAGGATATTGGCATACACAAGCATATGCAACAGATTTTTATCGTTGTTGGGACCATAGAAGTCGGCCGAGCGGGCAATGAGTCCCTGCAGGCGACCAGCTTTTACCTCGTTCATCAGCATATCGGCTATTTCTTTTCGTATACGCCCTTTGCGACTGGGAGGGTTAATGGGAGAGTCCTCGGTCATGTGTGGTATGGCCGACAGATCGTACATATAAACGTTATCGAAAAACACAAGCTTGGCATTGTGGCGGATACAGGCATCTATAACGGCACGCATCAGCTTAGGCCAGTAATGCTGCCACACCTTGATATTATATTCCAGGCCAACTACCAGGTAAACAATCTCTGAGCCGGCCACAGCCTTATCTGCCTGGGCAGGGGTCGGTTAAATCGGCCCGAAGCAGTTCATCGCCGGGGTTTACCTTTTTGGGATTGCGGCCTACCAACCGGAGATGATTGGTATAAGCGGTTAGCTCTTTTGCGAGTAATGTGCCAATGGTGCCATTAGCTCCTAAAATAGTTTGCATAGGTTTGAGTATTTGGACTTTTCTGATTTTAATATAACAGCAGGAGAGTAGTTTGGTTCGATAGTTTCAGCATACAATTTAGTTCTGGTTTGACAGATTAGTATAAAATATAATTTGCCACTAATTCCCTGTTACCCGAGACTGTACATCAGCACAAAGCGTTCAGCTAAGATTCCACCTTAGTTGAATATATGTCTACAGGCTTTGCCTGAATTTTATTATATTGACAAAAATATAAAAACACACCTATCGCCCGAGACTGTAAATCATTACAAAACGTTCGGCTAAGGTTCTACCTTAATCGAATTTATGTCTACAGGCTTTGCCTGAATTTTATTATATTGGCAAAAATATTAAAACACACCTTTGACCACAGGTTATAAAATACGAGAAGGCGATACCGCATATTACTTGACTTTTCAAATAGTAGGATGGGTAGATATTTTTACCCGCAAAATCTATCGCGATATTGTTATAGATAGCTTTAAATATTGCCAGCAAAATAAAGGCCTGAATTTATATGCGTATGTTATCATGTCGAACCATATTCATATTTTAGGAAGCAGCCAAAATGGAGACCTGAGTGGCATAGTCAGGGACTTTAAAAACTATACAAGCAATCGGTTTTTGGAAAATATTCGGGAAGGAACCGAAAGTCGCAGCGACTGGATGGAAGCTGATATTGAATACC
>JAAUTT010000293.1 GCA_012031335.1 Bacteroidales bacterium
GCGAAATTTCGGATGTCGATACTATCATCAATCTGGACTCCTATGCCGGAACAGATGTTAAAGTAACCAGCGAAGGCATTTATGCTACCAGCGGATCCAACGGTTACCTCAAAGTTTACAATCACAATTACGACTCACTTTATGCTATAGCTGTTAACGATGCCCGATCGGTTGATATTAACTCCTCTAACGCTTATGTTCTTGGCGGGCAACCTGGTAAAGTTTCTGTTTTTAGCAGAAACAGCTACACCAAACTCAATGAATTTTTACCTTCAGGGGCCAATACACCTGAATCGAAATCAGAGCTGGTAGTTACTGATTCATACATTTTTACAGCACTTAACGAAGGTGGAATAAAAATTCTTAACACTGATGGTTCTCTGAAACAATTCATCCCACGACCCACCACACCAGCAGGTAAGAAAGACGAAAACTATGTAACGAACAGTGTTTCGTTGAATGGGGATCTCCTATTTGCCGGCAATGGAGAAGCAGGAATTTATATCGGAGGAATAGTTAAGGAACGCAATGATAGTGTATTCTTATTGGGTGCAATAAAATTCGGGGAAGGTCAATCAGCTAACTTTGTTGAATCGAAAGACAGTGTTGTTTTTGTAGCTACAGGATTAGGCGGATTAAAAATCCTTTCTATCAGCGTTGACGAAGGTGCTCCCGATGATGTTATTCCTACCAAACCTTGTCCGACGCTTTTAGGCCACATTGCCGAACTTTTTCCCGAGGGCTCCAATAATTATGTTGCGCTACCGGAATTATTCCTTTCTACAAACACAAAAAATGTGATCCTGAAAAAAGAGTCGGAAGTATACATAACCTTTACCGATGAGGTTGCCGGATGGAGAAACTCACTTGGATACTACATTTATAATCTGAATAATCCTCCATTAAACGCAGATCAGCTAGAAAAACATATATTATTCCCAAATCTGTCAAAAGTAGCTGAGGGTGGCGCATTAATCCCCGGAGATATGGTGCAGATTGGAAATAAAAAATACCCGGCAGGAACTGTTATCGGTTTTTACCTGATTGCCCAGGGATGGAAGAACGGTATGGTTACCGAAGGTATTTATACACATTATACCAATAATGAATTTAATCCTGCCAATACTCAGCAACACACTTTATTTCAAGATGGTAGCTGCAATGAACTTGTTATGACTTTTGAAGACATTAGCATGTCGGAACCTTTGAGTTATACCGACAATGACTTTAACGACCTGATTTTTGTGATAAGCGACAATAAAGACCCTAATCATAAAACGCCTAGTACAGCATTCGATGTGACAAATATTCCAAAAAAATAATTTTTGGATAATTTCATAAACGGGTCTTTAGTCTTCAGGATTAAAGACCCGTTTAATTTTAAAAATCTTGTCCCTTCCTTTTTATATTTGAATTCAGAGAACTTACTTTTACATTCAACTTAAATTTATCTGATTAATAACCATAAATTGGGCAATAACTGTTATGGACTGTTTTGATAAAAACATTTACAACTATGGAAATCAAGAGCCCCTTCCCAAAAAACACATTTTAAAGGCGGGTAAACTAAGCGTAACTTTCGAAAACGGCTGCTTAAGATACATTGCTATTGCAGAAACTGAGATTGTCAGAAATATTTACTCAGCAGTTCGCGACAAGAATTGGGGAACTATTACTCCTGAAATTTTAGATCAGAAAATTCATGAGGAAAACGATTCGTTTAAAATAGAATATTCTGCCCGATACCGGAACCATGAAATTGATTTCATGGCCGATTACATAATTGAGGGGACCAATTTATGTGAAATCAGTTTTCGGATGAAAGGAACAGCAATGAAGACCTTTCTGAAAAACAGAATTGGTTTTTGTGTGCTTCATCCGCTCGAAAGAATAAAAGGTAAAAATTGCCTTATAAGGCATTCGGATAATAGTATTACCCATGAAACATTCCCCTGGGATATCAGTCCGGCTTCTCCTTTTTCGGATATCACAGCAATGGAATGGGAAAATGAATTAGCCAGAAGTACCCTTCAGTTCGAAGGAGATGTCTGGGAAATGGAAGATCACCGGAATTGGACCGACAGTTCATTTAAAACATATTGTACGCCACTGTCCAAACCATTTCCTGAAGAAATAAAAAAGGGTAATCAGGTTAATCAAACAGTTTTTTTTAAGGCAACTGTTGTTACAAAAACAGAAAATATAGTAAATAAAGAATACACCATTATTCCAGACAAAAACTTTTATGTATTGCCTGAGATTGGCACTATTTTAAATTCTACCTCGCTATCCGAAACGGAACTGATGCTATTACAGGAAGCAGGTATAAAACATTTCAGGCTCGATCTTAAGTTTAGTCTTAAAAACTGGGAAGAAAAGCTCTTTTCAGCAGTTAAAATTTCCAGGAGATCGGGTATATTGTTGGAGCTTGTGCTTCATTTTACCGAAAAAATACAGGAAGAAATTAACCATTTAAAAAACTTCAGCCATAACTGTGAGATTCCGGTAAAAAACATCAGGATATTTGAAGATTTATCGCGTCATACTTCAGAGAAACTGATTGACGATTCTCTTGACAAGTTAAAATCAATTTTCGGTGAAATAGCTATTGGAGGAGGTACCGATGCATATTTTGCAGAGTTTAACCGAAACAGGATCAATACTTCCCGGCTCGATTTTTTAACCTACGCAGTTTGTCCTCAGGTTCATGCATTCGACAACGACAGCCTCATTGAGAACTTTGCTTCGCAGGCCGATACGGTTGAGAGTGCAAAAGCTTTGTACATGGGTAAACCTGTGCGGATTTCACCTATCACTTTTAAACAACGATTTAATGTAGTGGCTACCGGTGAAGAGCCTCCGGTGCCGGCAGATCAACTTCCGTCTCAGGTAGATGTAAGACAGGTTTCTCTTTTTGCAGCAGGCTGGACATTGGGCAGTTTATGGTCGCTGTCTATAGCCAAAACAATGGCCGCCACATATTATGAAGCAACAGGTTGGCGTGGTATAATTCAAGGAGATAACGATCCAGAAAAACCAGAATTATTTCCGGGACGGAAAGGAGATATTTATCCGATATATCATTTATTGAAATTTATCCACAATTGGATACCAATTTCTGTTCAACCCTGCCATTCCAGCCATCCGCTTAAATTCACCGGGCTTATATTGAACGGGGCGAGAGAATCTGTTTTAATCCTTGCAAATCATACCCCTGAAATCATTAGTATAAATGTGAATGGAATTATTTTAAAAGAAAGAAAAGAACTATCAGCTGAGGTTATGCCGTTGGCTATGAAAGATCCGGATTTTCTGGAGAAACAAAGCTGGGAGCAAATTGAATTAAACAAGATTTCATTAGAACCATTTGCCATCTACTTTATAAAAATAAAAAAAGAGCTGAAGACATAAAGACAACAGCTCTTTTTAACATAAACTTCAATTCTATTTGATTGTATACCTTATCGAAAGGGCAAGACCATCGAACCACACATGGTCGTCGCCTATAAAATTGAAGGCTGGTTTCCAGTCGAGACCTATATTGATAGGTACTTCGTCAAAAGTATACTCCAAGCCGCCTATCAGGTCCATTCCAAAAACCGAATGTGAGTTATTATAACGATGATAGTAATAATCGCCTGTGTCCCAAAAGCCGGCATGTCCACCAATTCCGATGAACCAATCGAGGTTATTTACTCCTTTCAAAGGTTTTTGGTATTCGTATAACCCAGTTATGACAAAGCCATTCCACCGAAAAGCCAACAGCCCTTCCAATGCTTTATCCTGTTTCATAAAATGTTTTATGGTAAATCCATTGAAAATCCTAATCTACCACCGATAGCGGTACGATATTGCTGAGCCTGCAACGTGCCCGAAACTAAAATAATAAAAGTAACACCTAACAATAATCTTTTAATCATACAATTCATATTTCTAATTAATATTTGGGTTTTAAAATATAACAGCGTTCATACGGAATGTGACAAGGTGCTGTTTCAGGAAATCAAGTTTGTTATAGATATTCCCAACAAAAACATATAAAATCTTGTTTTCACAATATTAAACAGCGAATTATAAGAATTCCTTTTCTTCATTTCAAAGCTATGATAACAACCGGTTCGAAATACACAAATCACCTGATTAACGAAAACAGTCCATATTTATTGCAGCATGCACATAATCCGGTAAACTGGTTTCCCTGGGGTGAGGAAAGCTTTTTATAAAAGCCCGTTCGGAAAACAAACTGGTACTTGTAAGTATAGGATATGCAGCCTGCCATTGGTGCCATGTTATGGAACACGAGTCGTTCGAAGACGAAGAAGTTGCCCGTTTAATGAACGAATATTTTGTATGTATCAAGGTTGACCGGGAAGAAAGGCCAGATATCGACCAGGTGTATATGGATGCAGTTCAGTTGTTAACCCGTAGTGGAGGCTGGCCTTTAAATTGTTTTGCACTCCCCGATGGTCGTCCGGTTTTTGGGGGGACCTATTTCCCCAAAGAAAACTGGAAACAGGTATTACAATCACTCAACGAAGTTTACACGCGCGATTATGAAAAAGTAATTGAACAAGCCAATGCCATTACAACAGGATTATCGGATATTGGCCCACTTCTTCAGGGTGAACAAACTTCAGCATTTACAACCCAATTTATTGACCAGTATTACAATACCTTATCGCGGTCGTTTGACAAAATTCATGGAGGAAACAAAGGCGCTCCCAAGTTTCCGATGCCTGTTATATATGAATATTTACTGAGACATTATTTTCATACCCAAAACACAGAAGCACTGGACGCAACCTTGCTAACACTCGATAAAATGGCACAGGGTGGTATATTCGATCATCTCGGAGGAGGTTTTGCCAGATATTCGACCGATGAGCAATGGCTGGTTCCACATTTTGAAAAAATGCTTTACGATAACTCCCAGCTTATTTCTCTGTACAGTAAGGCTTACAAAATAGCTCCGAAAAAAGCTTACCGGGATATTATAATAAACACTATCAGTTTTGTTGATCGCGAGCTTACTTCGCCCGAGGGTGCATTTTATTCTTCACTCGATGCTGATAGTGAAGGAGAAGAGGGAAAATTTTATGTATGGACAAAAAGAGAAATAGTTGAAATTTTAGGAAGCTTATCAGACGAATTTTGCAGGGTATACCAGATTACTGAAAAAGGAAACTGGGAAAATGGTAAAAACATTTTACATCTATTAGAATTTCCCGGTGAGAAGGAGGCCAGCTTTTTAAAAGAATGCCGAGAAAAAATTTTCAAAGTAAGAGAAAAAAGAATAAGGCCCGGTTTAGATTCAAAAATCCTCTGCAGCTGGAATGCCCTGATGATTGAAGCATATCTTGAAGCATATACAGCTCTTGGCGATGAAATCTATTTCAGGAAAGCATTGTCGAATGCTGTTTATCTTGAACAAAACCATATAAACAAGGGAAAAGTATTAAGAGTTAATCAAAATCAAAAGACCATCCAGGGATTTCTGGATGATTATGCATTCACGGCCAAAGCATTTATAAGACTGTTTCAGATTACCTGTAACGAAAAATGGCTTCAATATGCCAGAGATATAGCCGGCGAAGTAATGGCAAGTTTTTACGATCCAAATACAGGTATGTTTTTTTACACATCGGCACACGATGCACCCCTGGCTGTGCGGAAACATGAAATTCATGACAATGTAACACCAGCTTCCAATTCGGTTATGGCACAGGTACTTCTCCAACTCGGTAAATATTACAATAGCCCGGAATATTCGGACATTGCAAAACCATGGTTACAAGTTTATCGGATACAATGCTTAATTATGCCGGTTATCACAGCGGATGGGCTAAAACCCTCTGCGACCTGACATTTCCAATATTTGAAGTAGCCGTAACTGGCCCTGAAGCAGTAAATAAAGTTCTTGAACTCGAATCGCATTACCTGCCACACATACTTATTTGTGGTTCACCGGTCGAAAGTTTTCTGCCATTATTAGAACACCGGTATCGTCCCGGGGAAACATGGATTTATGTATGTGAAAACCAAACATGTAAACTTCCCGCGACTAAAACAGAAGTGGTATTACAACAGTTAAGCGGACAACTTCAAACGTGATTTGATCAAAAAACATTTTGATTCTCTCACTGTTATGAATACTGTACTATCAAACACATATTACCATGAAAAAATTAATAA